>NZ_JBEZKJ010000009.1:0-150274 GCF_040651675.1 Streptomyces sp. NPDC048415
TTGATAGGCCAGATCTGGAAGCACCGCAAGGTGTGGAGGTGACTGGTACTAATAGGCCGAGGGCTTGTCCTCAGTTGCTCGCGTCCACTGTGTTGGTTCTGAAACCACGAACAACCCCATGCCCCGGGGCCACCGGGCATGGTGCGGTTGACAGTTTCATAGTGTTTCGGTGGTCATAGCGTGAGGGAAACGCCCGGTTACATTCCGAACCCGGAAGCTAAGCCTCACAGCGCCGATGGTACTGCAGGGGGGACCCTGTGGGAGAGTAGGACGCCGCCGAACAATCATTCAAAGAGCTGGTCCCTGAACTTCGGTTCAGGGACCAGCTCTTTTTTGTTTTGCGTTACTTGGAGTTCACATTGCGCGACCAACATCCGCGGCATGAGTACTGCTGCAATGCTCAGGGCCGCCGGCGTCGGAGCCGGTGACGAGGTCATCGTGCCGGCGTTCGGGAACGTCGAGGTCGCCGAGGCCGTGACCCGCACCGGGGCAAGGGCCGTCTTCGCCGACATAGACCCGACGACGTACTGCCTCGCCCCGAACGCCATCGGAGCTGTCATAACTCCCCAGTCGGTGGCCCTGGTTGTGGTGCACCGCTTTGGGCGATCGGCCGACATGGTGCGGCTTCGCGAGCTCGGGCAGCGGCATGGGCTCCTGGTGCTGGAGCAGGGTGAGTCCGAGGCGCCGTACGACGAGATCGCGCAGCGCCGGGAGCGGGCCGCGTATCTCGACGGGCGATTGAGCGGCGTGCGTACGCCGGACGGTGGTGACGGGCACACGTACCAGCAGTATGTGGTGCGGGTTCCGGGCAATGGGCGGCCGGACCGGGACGCCTTCGCGCGGGCCGTGCGGGCCAGGGGAGTTGAGTGCCGGGTGCCGGTGAAGACTCCTGTGCACCGCATGCCGGGGTTCCGGCGGGACGTACACCTCCCGGAGACCGAGCGGGCCGCGGACGAGACGCTGGCGCTGCCCGTGGACGCGTCGTTGACGAAGCGGGAGATGCAGCGGATTGTCTCCTCGTGCAATGCGCTGGGTGGTCTGCTGCAGCCCGCCTTCTGACGTCGCGAGGCCCAACGGGACTGATACGGAACTGATTAGGAGCACGCTTCTGTTCGAGGTATGATCTATCCCGTTGCCGCGAGGGAAACCTCGAAAAGTCAACAGGCCCCCATAGCTCAGTCGGCAGAGCGTCTCCATGGTAAGGAGAAGGTCAACGGTTCGATTCCGTTTGGGGGCTCCGCAAGAAGTAGAAATGGCCCCCGCCCTTTGGGCGGGGGCCATTCTCGTTCCCGGGGCTCGGTTCAGGCCTTGTGGAGACCCGGCACCCGCATCGCCAGAATCGCCATGTCGTCGGACGGGGCGTCGGAGGCGAAGCGTTCGACCGCGCGCATGATGCGGGCCGCGACCGCGCCCGCCGTGAGGCCCGTGCAGGTGGTGAGGACGTCCGCAAGGCCGTCGTCACCGAGCATGCGGGTGCCCTCGCGGCGTTCGGTGACGCCGTCGGTGACGCACAGCAGGACATCGCCCGGATCCAGCGTGATCGTCTGCTCGTACAGCTCGAGGTCTTCCATGACGCCGAGGAGCGGCTGGGGCTCGGCGGCCGCGTCGACCGTGCCGTCCTGGCGCAGGCGGAGGGGGAGCGGGTGGCCGGCGCACACCACCTTCAACACGGCGCTGCCGTCCTCCTGGGGCCACAACTCGCCGTACAGCAGGGTCAGGAAGCGGCTGCGGGCGCCCTCGTCGAGGATCGCGGAGTTCAGGCGCTCCAGGACCGCAGGGCCGCCGTACCCCTCGCGGGCCAGGAGCCTGAGCGCGTGCCGGGCCAGGCCGGTGACCGCCGCCGCCTCCGGGCCCGTACCGCAGACGTCGCCGATGGCGAAGCCGTACGCGCCGTCGCGGATGGGGAAGAGGTCGTAGAAGTCGCCGCCGACCTCGTTGCCCTCGCCGGCCGCGCGGTAGATGACCTCGACCTCGACGCCCTCGATGTGAGGGAGTTCGGGGGGCAGGAGACTGCGCTGGAGGGACTGGCTGATGGCCATGCGCTCCGAGTAGAGGCGGGCGTTGTCCAGCGCCAGGGCCGCCCTGCGGGAGAGGTCCTCGGCCAGTTCCAGGATTTCCTGGCGGAAGTGTTCGTCCGACGGCTTGCCGAGCGTCAGCATGCCGATGACACGGTTGCGGGCCACCAGGGGGAGGACGACCGTCTCGCCGCCGACCGCCGAGGCCGTCGCCAGTGTCGTACCGATACCGGAACTCACCGGAGGGGACTCGCCCAGGCCCAGGCTGCGCATGGAGGTGCGCAGGGCCGCCTGGTGGGCCGCCTCGGCGGGCGCCGACCAGACGCGGGCACCCGGGGTGGGGACCGGGTCAGGCGGGGCGATCTTCGACAGCAGGGCCTTGAGGCCGTCGATGCGCTCCTCGTCCTCGTGCAGGACGTATGAGAGATACGGATCGGAGGCCTGGTCGGCGATCGTGTAGACGGCGCACCACGTGGCGAGGGTCGGGACCGTCATCTGGGCCATGAGGGCCAGTGTCTGGTCGCGGTCCAGGGTGCCGGCGAGGAGGTCGGAGGCCTCGACGAGGAAGCTCAGGGAGCCTCGGCGCAGGCGTTCCAGCTCGCCGAGGCGGGCCGATTCCACAGCCAGCGCGATGCGGTCGGCGGCGAACTGGAGGCGCAGGGCCTCTTCGTTGGAGTATCTGCCAGGCGATTCGGCCGCGACGCCGAGGGAGCCGGTGAGACGGCCCTCGACCTTCAGCGGGACCGTCACGACCGAGCGCATGCCGGTGCCGCTGAGGAGGGGTACGGCGCCGGGGACGACCGTCAGGTCCTCGTGCACGGCGGGCATGCGGGCCGAGCCGTAGCGCCCGGGGCCCGCCTCGACGGGGACGCGGGCGAAGCGCTGGCGCGCGGAGGGCAGGCCCGTGGAGGCTCGTACCTCCAACTCCGTTTCGTCGTCGGTGGCCAGGAGCAGGAAGGCGGAGTCGCCGTCGAGCATGTCGCGGGCGCGCTCCACGGTGCGCTGGAGGAGGCCGTCGAGGTCGTCGGGGGCCGGGGAGCCGATGAAGACCTCGAAGGGGTCCGAGGCCTGGCCCTCGGAGCTGGTGGTCGTGTCGGTGGCCGATACGCGCAACGGGGTCTGCAGGACGGCGCGTTCGTGGTCGCGTACGAGCAGGCAGACCGTGGAGGGTTCGCCGCCCGTGTCGCGGACCCGAAGGTGTGAGGCGTAGACGGGAGTCACCCGGCCGCTGGCGGCGCGGATGCCGTAACTGCCCTCCCAGCGCGAGAGTTGGAGCGCCTCCACGATGCCGGTGCTGGTGCCGGGGGTGTGCGGCCAGGCCGCGAGGTCGGTGAGCGGTTTGCCGATGACCTGCTCGGCGGCGTACCCGAAGAGTTCCTCCGCGTCCTCGTTCCAGGCGTTGATGGCGCCCGCGCGGTCGATCTGGACGACCGCGACGCGGACGCGGCCGTCGGCGAGCGGGAGGAGGTTCGCGGGGAGGGCGGGGCCCGCGGTGCGGGTGCCCACCGGACGTTCGGGAAGATCGAGCTGGAACCAGACCTGCTTGTGCGTGGGCGTGTAATCGACGCCCCAGCGGCCGGCCAGGGCGGCACAGAGCTGGAGGCCGCGGCCTCCCTCGCGGTCGGGGCTGCCCATATTGACGGCCGCCGCCTGGAGTGGAATCTCACGCTCCGGGTAGCGGTCCGCCACCTCGATGCGTACGCCTTCGTCGCTGCGCAGACACAGGACGTCCGCGGAGGTGCCCGCATGCACGACAGCGTTGGTGACGAGTTCGCTGGTCAGGACCACTGCGTCGTCGATGATGTCGGCGAAGCCCCAGCCCTGGAGGGTGTCACGGACGAAGGACCGGGCGGTCGCGACGGACCGCCCCACGGGCTCGAAACTGGCGGCCGCGCGCGCGGTGATCACAGAACTCCTCGTCCGGTTGTCGGCGTGCAAGGCTCCGTGGCCGACCGGCTCCTGCCGGGGCAGGACGTGGTTCCCCTTCGGCCGGGGATCCTGGGGCGGTCCCTCAGGATGCAGTCCGGTGGTCATGGTGAGGCGCCCCTCCGATGCCTGCCCGCTCGTGCTCGTGCCACCGCCCAGGCCGGACGGGACCGGCACGGCTGGACAGCCGCATGCAAGGTTACTTACCTTCGCCGTCCGTGCGGATGCCGGTCACCAGTGTTTCCGCCCGGAGGGTGTGCACTTTTTCGTCCGGGCGGTGTGCGGACGATGTGCGAAGCTGCCGAACTGTTATGGCCTGGTTCAACCATGGTGAAACACTGGGCAAGCTTCAAGGGAAGGTCCGGGCAGGCTGAGTGCCTTCCAGCACGCCGAGCAGAAGTACCCGAGTACGCCGAGCAGTAATGGTCGACCCTTGCGGGAGGGACACAGTGGAGTCTGGCGCAGCGACGCGGGGCACTAAGACGCGCGCGAAAGGCGGACAGTCCCTGGACAACGGGCGCACACCGCGCAATGGCACCACACCAGTGGACACAGCGGCCCTGAACCGGCTGTTGGCGGCCCTGGTGTCGATGCGGGACGGCAACTTCCGCAAGCGGCTCACGGTCTCCGGCGACGGCGTGATGTCCGAGATCGCGGCGGTCTTCAATGAGGTGGCCGACCGCAATCTGCATCTCACGGGCGAGCTGTCGCGGGTACGCCGTGTGGTCGGGCGTGAGGGAAAGCTCACGGAGCGGCTGGAGACGGGCGCCTGTGAGGGCTCCTGGGCGGCTGCGATCGACGCTTCGAACGCCCTCGTCGACGATCTCGTACGACCCGTCTCCGAAGTCGGCCGGGTACTGTCCGCGGTCGCGGAGGGCGATCTGTCGCCGCGCATGGAGCTGCGCTCGCAGGCGGCGGACGGGAGCGGGCATCCGCTGCGGGGCGAGTTCCTGAAGGTCGGGCGGACGGTCAACAATCTGGTCGACCAGCTCTCGACGTTCACCGACGAGGTCACGCGGGTGGCCAGCGAGGTGGGCACCGAGGGCAAGTTGGGCGGGCAGGCCCGGGTGCGTGGAATGTCCGGTTCGTGGAAGGACCTCACGGATTCGGTCAACACCATGGCGTACCGGCTGACGGCCCAGGTCCGTGACATCGCTCTCGTGACGACGGCGGTCGCCAAGGGTGACTTGTCCCGGAAGGTCACGGTTCACGTGGCCGGCGAGATGCTGGAGCTCAAGAACACCGTCAACACGATGGTGGACCAGCTGTCGTCCTTCTCCTCCGAGGTGACGCGAGTCGCGCGTGAGGTGGGTACAGAGGGTGAGCTGGGCGGCCAGGCGCAGGTGCCGGGTGTGGCCGGCGTGTGGAAGGACCTCACCGATTCGGTGAACCTGATGGCCGGCAACCTCACGGCCCAGGTGCGCGGGATCGCGCAGGTGACGACGGCGGTCGCCAGTGGTGACCTGTCACAGAAGGTCACGGTCAGTGCGCGCGGCGAGGTCGCGCAGCTCGCCGAGACGATCAACCAGATGACCGAGACGCTGCGGACGTTCGCCGACGAGGTCACGCGCGTGGCCAACGAGGTCGGCGGCGAGGGGCGGCTCGGCGGGCAGGCGAACGTGCCGGGCGCGGCGGGGACGTGGAAGGACCTGACGGACTCGGTCAACACGGTCTTCCGGAACCTCACCACCCAGGTGCGCGACATCGCCGCCGTGACCACGGCCGTGGCCAACGGTGACCTCTCCCAGAAGGTCACCGTCGACGTCGCCGGCGAGATGCTGGAGCTGAAGAACACCGTCAACACGATGGTCGACCAGCTGTCGTCGTTCGGTGCCGAGGTCACGCGCGTGGCCCGCGAGATCGGTGTCGAGGGTGAGCTGGGCGGCCAGGCGCAGGTGCCGGGCGCGGCCGGGACGTGGAAGGACCTGACGGACTCCGTCAACACGGCGTTCCGGAACCTCACCGGACAGGTCCGCAACATCGCGCAGGTGACGACGGCGGTCGCCAACGGTGATCTGTCGCAGAAGGTCACGGTCGACGTCTCCGGCGAGATGCTTCAGCTGAAGAACACCGTGAACACGATGGTGGACCAGCTGTCGAGCTTCGCCGACCAGGTGACGCGGATGGCCCGTGACGTGGGTACGGAGGGCCGCCTCGGCGGCCAGGCCCGCGTGGACGGCGTGTCCGGTACGTGGAAGGAACTCACCGACTCCGTCAACTTCATGGCGGGGAACCTGACTTCACAGGTACGGCAGATCGCCCAGGTCACCACTGCGGTGGCCCGCGGCGACCTGTCCCAGAAGATCGACGTGGACGCGCGCGGCGAGATCCTGGAGCTGAAGAACACCATCAACACGATGGTGGACCAGCTCTCCGCGTTCGCCGACCAGGTGACGCGGGTCGCCCGCGAAGTAGGCACGGAGGGCCGCCTCGGCGGTCAGGCGCAGGTGCCGGGCGTCGCCGGTGTGTGGCGCGACCTGACGGACTCCGTGAACGGCATGGCCGGCAACCTCACCGCGCAGGTGCGGAATGTCGCGCAGGTCTCCACCGCGGTGGCCCGCGGCGACCTGTCGCAGAAGATCGACGTGGACGCGCGCGGGGAGATCCTGGAGCTGAAGAACACCATCAACACGATGGTGGACCAGCTGTCGAGCTTTGCGGACCAGGTGACGCGGGTGGCCCGCGAGGTGGGCACCGAGGGCATCCTGGGCGGCCAGGCCGAGGTGCAGGGTGTCTCCGGCACCTGGAAGGACCTCACGCAGTCCGTCAACTTCATGGCGAACAACCTGACCATCCAGGTGCGCAACATCTCAGAGGTCACCACCGCGGTCGCCAAGGGAGACCTGTCCAAGAAGATCACCGTCGACGCGAAGGGCGAGATTCTCGAACTCGTCACCACCGTCAACACGATGGTCGACCAGCTCTCGAACTTCGCCGAGCAGGTGAACCGGGTGGCCCGCGAGGTGGGCACCGACGGAAACCTGGGCGGTCAGGCACGAGTGCCCGGCGTCACCGGCATCTGGAAGGACCTGACCGACAACGTCAACCTGATGGCCAACAACCTGACCAGCCAGGTGCGGAACATCTCCCAGGTCGCGACGGCGGTGGCCAACGGCGACCTCACCAAGAAGGTCACGGTCGAGGCGAGCGGCGAGGTCGCCCAGCTCGCCGACACCGTCAACACGATGGTGAAGACGCTGAGTTCGTTCGCCGACCAGGTCACCCGGGTGGCCCGCGAGGTGGGCACGGACGGCATCCTCGGCGGGCAGGCGCACGTCCCGGGGGTGGCCGGTACGTGGAAGGACCTCACCGAGTCCGTGAACGGGATGGCGTCCAATCTGACCGGCCAGGTGCGCAACATCGCGATGGTCACCACGGCCATCGCCAAGGGCGACCTGACCAAGAAGATCGACATCGACGCGCGCGGCGAGATCCTGGAGCTCAAGACCACCATCAACACGATGGTCGACCAGCTGTCGTCCTTCGCCGAGGAGGTCACCCGAGTCGCCCGCGAGGTGGGCACCGAGGGCCAGTTGGGCGGCCAGGCGCGGGTACGTGACGTCGACGGGACGTGGCGCGACCTCACCGAGTCGGTGAACGAGATGGCCGGGAACCTCACCCGGCAGGTGCGTGCCATCGCGCGCGTGGCGACCGCGGTGACCCGTGGCGACCTGAACCTGAAGATCGACGTGGACGCCTCGGGTGAGATCCAGGAACTTCAGGACTACATCAACAAGATGATCGCCAACCTGCGCGACACCACGATCGCCAACAAGGAGCAGGACTGGCTCAAGGGCAACCTCGCCCGCATCTCCGCCCTGATGCAGGGGCGCCGCGACCTCGACGACGTGGCCTCGCTGATCATGAGCGAGCTGACGCCGGTGGTCTCCGCGCAGCACGGCGCGTTCTTCCTCTCGATGCCGCTGGTCGACGGCAAGGAGGCGGCCGGCGAAGAGGACGCGTACGAGCTGCGCATGCTCGGGTCGTACGGCTACTCGATGGGCTCCATGCCGACGTCGTTCCGGCCCGGTGAGGCGCTGATCGGCACGGCGGCCCAGGAGAAGCGCACGATCCTCGTGGAGAACGCGCCGAGCGGCTATCTGAAGATCTCCTCCGGGCTCGGCGAGGCGCCGCCGGCGCAGGTGATCGTCCTCCCCGTGCTCTTCGAGGGGACCGTGCTCGGCGTCATCGAGTTGGCGTCCTTCACCCCCTTCACGCAGATCCAGAAGGACTTCCTCAACCAGATCGCCGAGATGATCGCGACGAGCGTCAACACCATCTCCGTCAACACCAAGACGGAGGTGCTGCTCAAGCAGTCGCAGGAGCTCACCGAGCAACTCCGTGAGCGTTCCGCCGAGTTGGAGAACCGGCAGAAGGCCCTCCAGGACTCCAACGCCGAACTGGAGGAGAAGGCCGAGCTGCTGGCCCAGCAGAACCGCGACATCGAGGTGAAGAACACCGAGATCGAGGAGGCCCGGCAGGTCCTGGAGGAGCGCGCCGAGCAGCTCGCCGTCTCCATGCGCTACAAGAGCGAGTTCCTGGCGAACATGTCGCACGAGCTGCGGACGCCGCTCAACTCCCTGCTGATCCTCGCCAAGCTGCTGGCCGACAACGCGGACTCGAACCTCACGCCGAAGCAGGTCGAGTTCGCCGAGACGATCCACGGCGCGGGCTCCGACCTGCTCCAGCTGATCAACGACATCCTCGACCTGTCGAAGGTCGAGGCGGGCAAGATGGACGTATCGCCCACCCGTATCGCACTCGTCCAACTCGTCGACTACGTAGAGGCCACTTTCCGCCCCCTGACGGCAGAGAAGGGGCTCGATTTCTCCGTACGGGTCTCGCCGGAACTGCCCGCCACGCTGCACACCGACGAACAGCGCCTCCTTCAGGTGCTGCGCAACCTGCTCTCCAACGCGGTGAAGTTCACCGACTCCGGAGCGGTCGAGTTGGTGATCCGGCCCGCGGGCGCGGACGTTCCGGTGGCCATCCGGGAACAGCTTCTGGAGTCCGGGTCACTGCGGGACGCGGACGCCGATCTGATCGCGTTCTCCGTGACGGACACCGGCATCGGGATCGCGGCCAGCAAGATGCGGGTGATCTTCGAGGCCTTCAAGCAGGCGGACGGCACCACGAGCCGGAAGTACGGCGGTACGGGTCTGGGGCTGTCCATCTCGAGGGAGATCGCGCGGCTGCTGGGCGGTGAGATCCACGCGCAGAGCGAGCCGGGACGCGGCTCCACGTTCACGCTGTATTTGCCGCTGCATCCGAGCGAACTGCCGCCGCAGGGATACGGGCAGCTCGCGCCCGCGCTGGGAGCGGGGGAGCTGCTCGCCTCCGAGGCTGAGCTGTCCGGGCCGGACATCGAGATGCCGGCCGAGGTGAAGTCGTACCAGGAGACCCAGAACGGGCCCGCCGCGCTGTTCAGGAGGCGCCGCAGGGCGCTGCCTGTGGCCGAGCAGCGCTCCGTACTGCCGGGGCAGCCGAACGGGGCCGTGGACGCGGCTCAGGAGCAGTGGGCGGCCGCGGGCCGGCAGGACGCGGCACCGCAGCCGCGCCCTGGCATCCGGTTCGAGGGCGAGAAGGTGCTGATCGTCGACGACGACATCCGCAATGTCTTCGCGCTGACCAGTGTCCTGGAGCAGCACGGCCTTTCGGTGCTCTACGCCGAGAACGGCCGTGAGGGCATCGAGGTCCTCGAGCAGCACGACGATGTGACGGTCGTCCTGATGGACATCATGATGCCCGAGATGGACGGCTACGCGACGACGACGGCGATTCGCCGGATGCCGCAGTTCGCGGGGCTGCCGATCATCGCGCTCACGGCGAAGGCGATGAAGGGTGACCGGGAGAAGGCCATCGAGTCGGGTGCTTCCGACTATGTGACGAAACCGGTCGATCCCGATCACCTGCTCTCTGTGATGGAGCAATGGATGCGCGAGGGGTGACACACTTGTCGGGCGAGTCCGGTCGTTACGCGGTGTCAGCGGCCGGGACGCCGACCGTGCGGCTCGAACCGGCTGCCCGGCGGGCCCGACGTCGGATAACTGACTGTGGCCGAAGCCGTGTAGAAGTACGGGATTCGGGGAACCTTCTGGTCTCCCGCTACGTTTCTGCTACGTGCACAGTGACATCGCGGTGACAGGGTGTGGCGACAGGCGGGGTGCGGCTACCATGACCGGCACAAGGACGGGCGGCGCAAGGGAGTCGTCCCCTGGGGCGGCGCCCGGTGCACTGCCGGGGCGAGGAGGGCGGGCCATGGTGCAGAAGGCCAAGATCCTCCTGGTCGATGACCGGCCGGAGAATCTGTTGGCGTTGGAGGCGATTCTCTCCGCGCTCGATCAGACACTGGTGCGGGCATCGTCCGGGGAGGAAGCGCTCAAAGCACTACTCACGGACGACTTCGCGGTCATTCTGCTGGACGTCCAGATGCCGGGCATGGACGGTTTCGAGACCGCCGCGCACATCAAACGGCGAGAACGGACCCGGGACATCCCGATCATCTTCCTCACCGCCATCAACCACGGGCCGCACCACACCTTCCGTGGGTACGCGGCGGGTGCGGTGGACTACATCTCCAAGCCGTTCGACCCATGGGTGCTGCGCGCGAAGGTCTCCGTCTTCGTCGAGCTCTACATGAAGAACTGCCAACTCCGGGAGCAGGCGGCCCTGCTGAGGCTCCAGCTGGAGGGCGGCGGCAAGGCGGCGCTCGGTGAGAGCAAGGAGCCCGCCGGACTCCTCGCCGAACTCTCCGCGCGGCTCGCGGCCGTTGAGGAGCAGGCCGAGGCGCTGTCCAAGCAGCTCGACGACGACTCGGCGGACGCGGCGGCGGTGGCGACCGCGGCCCATCTCGAACGCAAACTCACGGGACTGCGCAGGGCGCTGGACGCGCTGGAGCCGGGCACGGGGAGCGGAGCGCCTTCGGTGCCGTCGCAGAGCTGAGTGCCTCCAGCCGTGAGGCGGCGTCAGTTTCGGTCCTCTGCAAGGGCGACACGAACGGGTGAAGCAGTAGGCACACGTGTCCGCTGTCGTCTCCACCGGTAACCTCACACACATGGCCTCACGTCAGTCCGCAGCCAAGAAGCCGCCCGCGAAGAAGGCGGCCGCTCCGACGAAGGCTCCGGCGAAGAAGGCCCCCGCGAAAAAGGCAGCCGCGAAGAAGGCGCCTGCCAGGAAGACCGCGGCGAAGAAACCCGCTCCCGCGCCGGCGCCCAACCCGACCGCGGGCGTGTACAAACTCGTACGCGCCGTGTGGCTGGGCATCGCGCACGCCGTCGGAGCGACGTTCCGCGGCATAGGGCGCGGCGCGAAGGGTCTCGACCCGGCGCACCGCAAGGACGGTCTCGCGCTCCTGCTGCTCGGCCTCGCGCTGATCGTCGCGGCGGGTACGTGGTCCAATCTGCGCGGTCCTGTTGGCGACCTCGTCGAGATGCTGGTGACCGGCGCCTTCGGCCGCCTCGACCTGCTCGTCCCGATACTGCTCGGCGTCATCGCGGCCCGGCTCATCCGTCACCCCGAGAAGCCCGAGGCCAACGGACGCATCGTGATCGGGCTGTCCGCGCTGGTGATCGGCGTGCTCGGCCAGGTGCACATCGCGTGCGGGGCGCCCGCGCGCAGCGACGGCATGCAGGCCATAAGGGACGCCGGCGGGCTCATCGGCTGGGGCGCGTCCACCCCGCTGACGTACACGATGGGTGACGTCCTCGCCGTACCGCTCCTCGTGCTGCTCACGATCTTCGGGCTGTTGGTCGTCACGGCGACTCCGGTCAACGCGATCCCGCAGCGGCTGAGGGTGCTCGGCCAGAAACTGGGCGTCGTCCAGGCCGACATCGACGAGGACGACCTCGGCGACGACGAGCGCTACGACGAGCAGTGGCGCGAGGCGCTCCCCGCCCGCTCCCGCAGGCGCTCGCGCGCCCCTGAGAGGGACGACCCTGACGGCGCCGAGCAGGAGGCGCTCGCCAAGCGCCGGAGCCGCCCCCGGCGCCCCGCCGTACAGCAGCCCGACATGAACCGGCCGATGGACGCCGTGGACGTGGCCGCGGCCGCCGCTGCCGCGCTCGACGGGGCCGTGCTGCATGGCATGCCGCCCTCGCCGCTGGTCGCCGACCTGACGCACGGCGTCAGCGTGGAGCGGGACGGATACGAGGAGACGACACCCGTACCGGCCGCGCGCGCCAAGGGCACCAAGCCTCCCAAGCAGGAGATGCTCAAGGTCGAGTCCGTGGTGCCTGACCTCACCAAGGTCGCGCCCGGCGAGACGCGAGACCTGCCTCCGCGCGCGGAACAGCTCCAGCTCTCCGGGGACATCACGTACGCCCTGCCGTCGCTCGACCTCCTGGAGCGCGGCGGCCCCGGCAAGACGCGCAGCGCCGCCAACGACGCGATCGTCGCCTCGCTGTCGAACGTCTTCATGGAGTTCAAGGTCGACGCCGCCGTCACCGGCTTCACGCGCGGGCCGACCGTCACGCGCTACGAGGTCGAGCTCGGCCCCGCCGTGAAGGTCGAGCGGATCACGGCTCTCACCAAGAACATCGCGTACGCCGTCGCCAGCCCCGACGTGCGGATCATCAGCCCGATCCCCGGCAAGTCCGCGGTCGGCATCGAGATCCCGAACACCGACCGCGAGATGGTCAATCTCGGCGACGTGCTGCGTCTCGCCGACGCCGCCGAGGACGACCACCCGATGCTGGTGGCGCTGGGCAAGGACGTCGAGGGCGGCTATGTGATGGCCAACCTCGCGAAGATGCCGCACGTGCTCGTCGCCGGAGCCACCGGTTCCGGTAAATCCTCGTGCATTAACTGCCTGATTACGTCCGTCATGGTCCGCGCTACGCCCGATGACGTGCGAATGGTCCTCGTCGACCCGAAGCGGGTCGAGCTGACCGCGTACGAGGGCATCCCGCACCTGATCACACCGATCATCACCAACCCGAAGCGGGCCGCCGAGGCGCTGCAGTGGGTCGTACGGGAGATGGATCTGCGCTACGACGACCTCGCGGCGTTCGGCTTCCGGCACATCGACGACTTCAACGAGGCCATCAGGAACGGCAAGGTGAAGCTGCCGGAAGGCAGTGAGCGCGAGCTCCAGCCGTATCCGTACCTGCTGGTGATCGTCGACGAGCTGGCGGACCTGATGATGGTCGCGCCGCGTGACGTCGAGGACGCGATCGTGCGTATCACTCAGCTCGCGCGCGCGGCCGGCATCCACCTGGTGCTCGCCACGCAGCGCCCGTCCGTCGACGTCGTCACCGGTCTGATCAAGGCGAACGTCCCCTCCAGGCTCGCGTTCGCCACCTCCTCGCTCGCCGACAGCCGCGTCATCCTCGACCAGCCGGGCGCCGAGAAGCTGATCGGCAAGGGCGACGGGCTCTTCCTGCCGATGGGCGCGAACAAGCCGACTCGTATGCAGGGTGCCTTCGTCACCGAGGACGAGGTAGCGGCGATCGTCCAGCACTGCAAGGACCAGATGGCGCCGGTCTTCCGGGACGACGTCACCGTGGGCACCAAGCAGAAGAAGGAGATCGACGAGGACATCGGCGACGACCTCGATCTGCTCTGCCAGGCGGCCGAACTGGTCGTCTCCACACAGTTCGGGTCCACCTCGATGCTTCAGCGCAAGTTGCGCGTCGGCTTCGCCAAGGCAGGGCGTCTGATGGATCTCATGGAGTCCCGCGGCGTTGTCGGACCCAGCGAGGGCTCCAAGGCACGTGACGTTCTTGTGAAGGCCGACGAGTTGGATGGAGTGCTCGCCGTGATTCGGGGGGAAGCTGAAGCGTAGGAAACGGGACAGGTCGGTCGCCGTACGAGTGGGTTCGTGGCAGGGCGGATATTCGAACGTGACTCACCCGTAAGGGATCGGCGGGCAACCGTTTCCCCACGTCGTACGTCAAGTTGAGCGAGGGGACACGAAGACGTCCCAGCATCAGGATGACCGGCCATTCTGATGGCGTACAAAGTCCTACCGCCCGGTTGCCCCACCCTTTCGCACCCCCCCTAGACTGAACCCCCAGCACAGGTGGCTACACGCTCGAAAGGCGCCCCCGTGTCCATCGGCAACTCCCCCGACGGCAACTCCCCCGAAGACGAGCGTCCGTTCGAAGACGACCGTGAAGCCGAGCAGCTCTCGATCGGCCGTGTCCTGCGGCAGGCACGCATCGAGGCCGGGCTGAGCGTCGATGACGTCAGTAGCGCCACCCGGGTTCGCGTCGCCATCATCCACGCGATCGAGCAGGACGACTTCGCCCCCTGCGGCGGCGACGTCTACGCGCGCGGTCACATCCGGACCGTGGCACGCGCCGTCCACCTCGATCCGGTCCCGCTGCTCGCCCGGTACGACGCCGATCACGGGGGGCGCCCCGCGCCCACGCCGGCCGCCCCGCTCTTCGAGGCGGAACGGATCCGCCCGGAGCGGCGCGGGCCGAACTGGACCGCCGCGATGGTCGCCGCGATCGTCGCGGTGATCGGCTTCGTCGGCTTCACCGTGGTCAAGGGAAGCGACGGCGGCGACAACACGAAGACGCAGGTCGCAGAGGGGTCCACGCCGACCGCCGGCAAGTCCGCCCCGCCCAGGTCCCACACCAGCAAGCCCGCCGACCCGAAGCCGGACCCGTCCGACAGCGCCATCGCGGCCGCCCCGCAGGACAAGGTGACCGTCCAGGTGAGCGCCACCGACGGCCGCAGCTGGATCTCCGCCAAGGACCACAACGGCCGGATGCTCTTCGACGGGCTGCTCAAGAAGGGCGACTCCAAGACCTTCCAGGACAACACGAAGATCAACCTCATCCTCGGTGACGCCGGCGCGATCCAGCTGTACGTGAACGGCAAGAAGATCGAGGACGCCTTCCAGCCCGGCGCCGTCGAGCGCCTCACCTACACGAAGGGCGACCCCCAGGTCGGATAAACGGTCCCAAGGGGTATGCCGGGACGGGGTTGGCCAAGATCGGCCAACCCCGTCGACGTGGGCTGTCAGTGAGACAAAGTAGTCTTGAGCGCATGCCTGAACGCCGTACCGTCGCACTCGTCACCCTTGGCTGCGCCCGTAACGAGGTGGACTCGGAGGAGCTCGCAGGCCGCTTGGAGGCGGACGGCTGGCAACTCGTGGAGGACGCCGAGGAAGCGGACGTCGCCGTCGTCAACACCTGTGGCTTCGTCGAGGCCGCCAAGAAGGACTCCGTCGACGCCCTCCTCGAAGCCAATGACCTCAAGGGACATGGCAGAACCCAGGCCGTCGTGGCGGTGGGCTGCATGGCCGAGCGGTACGGCAAGGAGCTCGCCGAGGCGCTGCCCGAGGCCGACGGAGTGCTCGGCTTCGACGACTACGCCGACATCTCCGACCGCCTCCAGACCATCCTGAACGGCGGCATCCACGCCTCCCACACCCCCCGCGACCGGCGCAAGCTGCTGCCGATCAGCCCGGCCGAGCGGCAGAGCGCAGGCGAGGAAGTGGCCCTTCCCGGCCACGGCGCCCCCTCGGACCTCCCCGAGGGCGTGGCCCCGGTGTCGGGTCCGCGCGCACCCCTGCGCCGCCGCCTGGACGGCTCGCCCGTCGCCTCGGTGAAGCTCGCCTCCGGCTGCGACCGGCGCTGCTCCTTCTGCGCCATCCCGTCCTTCCGCGGCTCGTTCATCTCGCGGCGCCCCAGCGACGTACTGAACGAGACCCGCTGGCTCGCCGAGCAGGGCGTCAAGGAGATCATGCTGGTCTCCGAGAACAACACCTCCTACGGCAAGGACCTCGGCGACATCCGCCTGCTGGAGACGCTGCTGCCCGAGCTGGCCGAGATCGAGGGCGTCGAGCGTGTACGGGTCAGCTATCTGCAGCCTGCCGAGATGCGCCCGGGGCTCATCGACGTCCTGACCTCGACGCCGGACATCGCGCCCTACTTCGACCTGTCCTTCCAGCACTCCGCGCCCGACGTGCTGCGCGCGATGCGGCGCTTCGGCGACACCGACCGCTTCCTGGAGCTGCTCGACACGATCCGCTCCAAGGCCCCGCAGGCCGGGGTGCGGTCCAACTTCATCGTGGGCTTCCCCGGCGAGACCGAGGCCGACCTCGCCGAGCTGGAGCGGTTCCTCACGGGCGCGCGCCTCGACGCGATCGGCGTCTTCGGGTACTCCGACGAGGAGGGCACGGAAGCGGCGACGTACGAGAACAAGCTCGACCAGGACGTGGTCGACGAGCGCCTCGCGCGCGTGTCCCGCCTCGCCGAGGAACTGGTCGCGCAGCGCGCCGAGGAGCGTGTCGGCGAGAGCGTGTACGTGCTCGTCGAGTCCATCGACGACGAGGAGGGCGCGGTCGGCCGCGCCGCCCACCAGGCGCCCGAGACGGACGGGCAGGTGCTGCTCACGAGCGGCGAAGGTCTGACCGTCGGCCGTATGGTCGAGGCGAAGGTGGTCGGTACGGAAGGTGTCGACCTGGTGGCCGAGCCGCTTCTGGGCTCGCTCTCGTGTACTGAGGAGGCGGGCAGATGACCGGAGCCCCGGCATCCGCGGCGGGCGGCTCCCCAAGCGCGAAAGGTGCGGCGGGCGCTCCCGGCGCATCCGGTGCTCCGGGGGGCGCGAAGCCGGCGCGGGGCGGGAAGCTGGGCGCTGCGGCCGTCAACCAGGCCAGCCTCTGGAACATCGCCAACATCCTGACCATGATCCGGCTCGTCCTGGTGCCGGGTTTCGTGGCGCTGATGCTGGCCGACGGTGGGTACGACCCCGCCATGCGCGCCTGGGCCTGGGCGGCCTTCGCCGTCGCCATGATCACCGACATCTTCGACGGTCATCTGGCGCGCACGTACAACCTCGTCACCGACTTCGGGAAGATCGCCGACCCCATCGCCGACAAGGCGATCATGGGTGCGGCGCTGATCTGCCTGTCCTCGCTCGGCGATCTGCCGTGGTGGGTGACGGGAGTGATCCTCGGCCGTGAACTCGGGATCACCTTGATGCGCTTCCTGGTGATCCGTTACGGCGTCATCCCGGCGAGCCGCGGCGGCAAGATAAAGACGCTGGCCCAGGGCACGGCGGTCGGGATGTACGTCCTGGCCCTGACGGGGCCGCTGGCCACCCTCAGGTTCTGGGTCATGGCCGTGGCGGTCGTCCTCACCGTCGTCACCGGGCTCGACTATGTGAGACAGGCCATTGTGCTGCGTCGGCGCGGAATCGCTGAGCGGCAGGCGGCTGCCGCGGAGGCGGAGCGGTGAATTCGCCGGCCGCCGAAGTAGTGCGACTACTCACGGTGAGGGGCGAGATGCTCGCCGTCGCCGAGTCGCTCACCGGCGGTCTGGTGGCGGCGGAGATCACCGCGGTGCCCGGTGCCTCCAAGGCCTTCCGGGGCTCCGTGACCGCGTACGCCACCGAACTCAAGCATGAGCTGCTCGGCGTCGACGCCACTCTGCTGGCCGAGCGCGGGGCGGTGGATCCGCAGGTCGCGGCCCAGATGGCGGCCGGCGTCCGCAAGACGCTCGGCGCGGACTGGGGGCTCGCGACCACGGGCGTCGCCGGCCCCGAGCCCCAGGACGGACAGCCGGTCGGCACGGTTTTCGTGGCCGTCGACGGGCCCGCGCAGTCATATTTTCATGGCGTCGGCGGCGGGAAAGTGATGCCGCTGCGGTTGAACGGCGGCCGTGCGGAAATCCGTATGGAGAGTGTACGGAGCGTACTCGCACTGCTCCTGAAGGAGCTCGCGGGCGAACAGACCGGGAATGGGCGGGCACAGGATACGGAACAGAACGGGGGGTTTTGATGTTTGCAGCCCTGAGTGAACACGACATCGCTCCCCGCACGGCCGCGGCGCAAGGCGGTACGGTGGGGCGTGAAGGATGCGGCTACGCGGTCCGAGGAGGGAGCCACCGATGATTCTGCTCCGTCGCCTGTTGGGTGACGTGCTGCGTCGGCAGCGCCAGCGCCAGGGCCGTACTCTGCGCGAAGTCTCCTCGTCCGCCCGAGTCTCACTCGGCTATCTCTCCGAGGTGGAGCGGGGGCAGAAGGAGGCATCCTCCGAGCTGCTCTCCGCGATCTGCGACGCGCTGGACGTACGGATGTCCGAGCTCATGCGGGAAGTGAGCGACGAGCTCGCCCTCGCCGAGCTGGCACAGTCGGCTGCGGCCACCGAACCGGTGCCCGCGCCGGTGCGTCGCCCGATGCTCAACTCCGTATCGGTGACCGGTGTGCCACCGGAACGGGTCACGATCAAGGCGCCTGCGGAGGCGGTCGACGTCGTCGCCGCCTGACGCTCGCGAGTTCCACACGTGTGAAGAGCCCCGGCCGGGGCTTCTCCGGGGAGACCTGGAGGGGTGCGGCTGGGGTTTTCGCGTTGTACGGGTGTCCTGTCGCTATGCATGGGTGCTCCAGGTGCTCCAGGTGCTCCAGGTGCTCCCAGTGCCCCAGGTGCCCCGTATAGGTCCATTTGCTGGTATCCGATGCGGCGGCCATGGTGGAGGGGTGTGGCGAGGCCGGTCGACGGATGCCGGTTGGACGCCTTGATCTTCGCGACCGTCGTGATCATCGCGGCTACTGCCATCACGTCATCATCGTCATCATCGTCATCGGAGGATGCGGATGTACGTCGTCAAGAGCCCGTTGTCCGACCCGGACCTGAAGGCCGTCGCCGAGGCGCTGCAGGGCGCGCTGGTGGACTTGTTGGACCTCTCCCTCGTGGCGAAGCAGGTCCACTGGAACGTGGTGGGGCCGCGCTTCCGCTCCGTCCATCTCCAGCTCGACGAGGTGGTGGACAGCGCACGGCTGCACTCCGACACCGTGGCCGAGCGCGCCTCGACGCTGGGCGTTTCGCCCGACGGTCGGGCCGCGACCGTGGCCGCCAGCAGCGGCATCGGTGCGACGCCCGAGGGTTGGGTCAAGGACACCGACGCCGTGAAGACCCTCGTGGACGCGCTGAGCGCGGTGATCACGCGGATGCGGGAGCGGGTAGTCGCGACCGGGGACCCGGATCCGGTGAGCCAGGACATCTTCATCGGGATCACGGCCGATCTGGAGAAGCACCACTGGATGTTCCAGGCGGAAAACGGGTGACCGCCCTGAGGTCTGGGTCCTGCCTGGGGTTCGTCTGTGTGCCGTGGGTGCGCCCTGTCGGCGTGTGAGAGCGGTGGTCTGGCATCGGGCTGGAGGTGGTCACCATGGCAGGGCGAATAGTGCGCGGGGGGGCCGCACTGGGGCTCGGCGCGCTGTGGTGGTGGAGCGTCCTCCGCCTCGCGCTGGTGCCCGATGCCGGCGTCCTGGAGGGGGCCGTCGTGGCCGGCGGATGGGGCCTGAGTCTGCTGCCAGTGCACTGTGTGCCGAAAGGCAGGCGTGGCGGGGGCCGCAGGGGCGGCTCGACGCGGCGAGTAGCGCGGGCGCCGGGGTGCGGAGAGTGATGGGAACGGGGCGGCATAGACATGTGGGCGCGCTGGAGTCCGCGGGGATGCGGCAGCGCGTGGAGATGCGCGAGCGCTGGAGTGTGCGGGATAGCAGCGGCGCGAGAACATATGAGGCCGCCGGTGTGTGTAGACGTAGGACGGCGCACGGACTTGTGTGGGCGCCGGTGTGTGGACTCAGGATGGCGCAGGGACTTGTGTGGGCGCCGGTGTGTGGACTCGGGATGGCGCACGGACTTGGGTGGGCGCCGTGACGTATGGCGTGGTGCTCCGGCGCGCGTGAGGGCCACCGCGCTGAAGGGCTACCAGGGCATGGCGACACCGCCGTTGGGGCGGAGGATCTGGCCCGTCGTGAACGCCGACGCGTCCGAGGCCAGGTGCAGTACGGCGTGGGCGATGTCCTCCGGCTCGCCGACCCGGCCCAGTGGTGACAGCCGCGCCATGAACGCCTCCGTGTGCGCCTGCGCCTCCCCATGACGGTCGGTCATGGGCGTACGAGTCCAGCCGGGCGCGACCGCGTTGACGCGGATGCCATGCGGGCCGACCTCGGTGGCGAGAGTCTTCGTCAGCTGTACGACCGCCGCCTTCGCGGCGCCGTAGCAGAAGAGACCGGGACCGCCGGTGTCTATCGCGCTCGACGCCATCGTGATGACGCTGCCGCGAATGCCCTTCGCGATCATGAGGCGGGCGGCCTCCTGGCAGGCGTACAGCACGCCCTTGAAGTTGACGCTCAACACGCGGTCGAGGTCCTCGTCCCGGGTCTCCAGCACCGGACTGCTGTGCATGATGCCGGCGATCGCCGCCATGACGTCGAGGCGCTCACAGGACGCGACGGCCTGCTGGAGCTGGGCGCGATCGGCGACATCGAGAGGGTGGGTGTGGGCGGTGCCGCCCTGGTCCTTGATCAGGGTCGCCGTCTCGTGCAGGCCCTGCGCGTCCCGGTCAGCGCAGTGGACGGCGGCGCCCGCCTGCGCGAGCAGAACGGCGGATGCGCGGCCGATGCCGCTGGCGGCACCGGTGACGAATGCGGTGCGTCCGGTGAGGTCGTACGCCTTGAGGGGCATGAGGGGACGGTACGAGAATTTCTGACGGGTCGTCAATTAGCCGTACGCCGGGGACTGGTGCGGGATTGGGCGGTACCCGGCCGCGGAGTCGAGCCCGGCGGCGGGGTGGGACCGCTCTGACACCTCGGACACCAGTAGGTGGGGCGTTCGCGGGAACCGTCGCCCTGGTCCGCCGACTGGATTCGGGTGCCACACCGCAGGCAGGGGCGGGGTGCGCGGCCGTACACGAAGAGGTTCTGGTCGCGGCGGGTCGTGGTGTTGCGGGCCGGACGCTCGCGGTTGGCCTCCAGGAGCTTCTTGGCGAGCGCGGGCAGCTGGACCGCGCGATCGGCGGGCAGTGCGCCGATGGGAAGCCAGGGAGTGACGCCGAGCAGGAAGCACAGCTCGCTCTTGTAGACATTTCCGATGCCGGCGAGATTGCGCTGGTCGAGCAGGGCCTCGCCGAGGGGGCGGGCCGGGTCGCGCAGGAGGTTCTCCAGGGCCTTGTCCGGGTTCCAGTCCGGGCCGAGGAGATCGGGACCGAGGTGCCCGACGGCACGGTCCTCATCCGCGGTGCGGAGCAGTTCCAGTACGGGGAGGCGATAGCCGACGGCCGTGCGGTCCGCCGTGCCGAGGATGGCCCGGATCTGGTGCGTGGGGCCGCCGCTCCAGCGCTGGCCGTTCGCATACACCTTCCATGAGCCGTCCATCCGCAGATGCGAGTGCAGGGTCAGTCCGCCCTCGAGCCGGGTGAGAAGGTGCTTGCCGCGGGGGGTGACGTCCAGGACGGCGCGACCGGTGAGATCGGCGGTGGCGTACTTGGGCACCCGCAGATCGGAGCGGGTCAGCACTTTGCCCGCGAGGGCGATGTGCAGTCGCCTCGCGGCCTGCCAGACGGTGTCTCCTTCGGGCATGGCTTCCAGGGTGGCACGGGTGCGGGAGCTTTGCTGGGGGCGCCGGCCCGGGGAGCTGTGCCGCGTGGGGCTCAGGCGCGGAGACGCAGTCCTCGTGGCGTCGCGATGAAGCCGGCTCCTTCCAGGAGGGTGCCGATGGGGGATGTGAGCGCGGAGGCGCCGTTGACGCGCTCCACGGTGACCGTGCCGAGCGAGCCTGCGCGGGCGGCTGCGGCGAGGGCTTCGGCGGCGGCACCCAGCCGTATGTCCTCCGTGACCGCGCCGTCCGCGTCGGCGGGCCAGGCCAGCAAGGTCTTGCCGCCGCGCTCCATGTAGAGGGCCAGCTCTCCGTCGACGAGTACGACCAGGGAGCCCGCCTTGCGGCCCGGTTTGTGGCCGGCACCGGTCGGGGGCTCGGGCCAGGAAAGGGCCGCGCCGTAGGCGTTGGCGGGGTCGGCGGCGGCCAGCACAACGGCTGGCGAGGCCGCTCGGGTGCGGGCGCGGCTGTTCGGGAAGCCTGGGCTGTGGCGGTAGGCGGAGCTGTCGGGGTGGGGGGAACCGTTGGGGTAGGCGGATCGGGCCGCGAAGGGGGAGTCGCCCGAGAAGGTGTGGTCTTCCGAGAAGGCGTGATCATCGGCGAAGTCCGGACCGTCCAGGTAACCGGAAATGTCCTGGAACCCGGGTGTGCCCCCCGGTTCGACGTCGGATGGGTAACCGAGGGCGTCCATCGGATCTTGGTCTCCGAGGCGACCTGAAGCGTGCGCGGAGGCACGGTCGCCGGGGAAACCGGGGGCGTTCGTGGCGTTGCCGTCGCTTGGGAATCCAGGAGCGTTCGTGGGATTGCCGTCGCCTGGGAATCCGGGGGCGTTCGGCGCGCCGCGGTCGCGCGGGAATCCATGCGTGCCCGGGAACCCGTCCGGGAGGTTCGGGCCGGACAGGGACTCGCCGCGGTCTCGCGCGTTTGCCGCCGCGCGCAGGCGGTCCACCGCCCCGTCCATCGCGAACTGGGCGGCGCCGAGACCTTCAACCACATAGCCGCGCCGTGCCTGGCCGCTGTCCTCGAAGGCGGACAGGATGCGGTACACCGCCGAGAAACCGCCTTCGACGCCCTCCGCGGCCACGGCGCCCCGGGTCACCACACCATGCCGGTCGAGCAGGGTGCGGGCCAGGGCGTGGGCGCGCACGGTGGGGTCGGCCTCGCGCTCGGGGAGCAGCGACCAGCGGCCTGCCACGGTCGGCGGGCCGGTACGGGATTGGGGTCGTGCGGCACCGGTGAGCGAGCCGTAGCGTCCGCGAGGGAGTGAGCGCTTGGCTCGGTGTGCCGTGGAGCCGGCGGTGCGGCCCGAGCCGAGGAGGGAGCGCATCGGCGCGAGTGTGTCGTTCGTGAGGCGTCCGGACCAGGCCAGGTCCCAGACCGCGTCGGCGAGTTGGGGATCGGTGGCGTCGGGGTGGGTGGTGGCGCGGATCTGGTCGGCGATCTGGCGGAAGAAGAGGCCGTAGCCCCCGGAGAGGGCGTCGAGAACCGACTGGTGCAGTGCCGTCAGCTCCAGGGGGTGCGGCGCCGGCAGAAGCAGCGGTGCGGAGTCCGCCAGATACAGCGAGACCCAGCCGTCCTTGCCCGGCAGCGACCCGGCCCCGGCCCAGACGACTTCCCCGGCGGCCGTGAGTTCGTCGAGCATCGCGGGGGCGTAACCGGGGACCCGGGAGGGCAGGACGAGCTTCTCGAGCGCGGACGCGGGCACGGACGCGCCCTGCAACTGTTCGATCGCGCGCACCAGTCCGTCGACGCCACGCAGGCCGTGTCCGCTGCCCACGTGCTGCCACTGCGGCAGAAACTGCGCGAGCGCGGCCGGCGGCACCGGCTCCAGCTCGTGGCGCAGGGCCGCGAGCGAACGGCGCCGCAACCTGCGCAGCACGGCCGCGTCACACCACTCCTGGCCGATGCCCGCCGGATGGAACTCTCCTTGTACGACACGGCCGCTCGCGGCGAGTCGCTGCAGCGCTCCGTCCGTGACGGCCGTACCGAGACCGAAGCGGGCGGCGGCCGCCGTCGAGGTGAACGGCCCGTGGGTGCGCGCGTACCGGGCGAGCAGGTCGCCGAGCGGGTCCTTGACCGGTTCGGTGAAGGCCTCCGGGACACCGACGGGCAACGCCGTACCGAGCGCGTCGCGCAGACGGCCGGCATCCTCGATCCCCGCCCAGTGGTCGGCTCCCGCGATGCGGACCCGGATGGCGCGGCGGGCGGCGGCCAACTCCTGGGCCCATTGCGGCTCGGCGCCCCGCTCGGCCAGCTCGGCGTCCGTGAGCGGGCCCAGCAGGCGAAGCAAGTCGGCGACACCTTCGGCGTCCTTGACGCGGCGGTCTTCCGTCAGCCACTGAAGCTCCCGCTCCAGCTCGGTCAGGACATCGGCATCGAGCAGCTCCCGCAGCTCGGCCTGCCCGAGGAGTTCGGCCAGCAGCCGCGAGTCCAGCGAGAGAGCGGCGGCGCGCCGCTCGGCGAGCGGCGAGTCACCCTCGTACAGGAACTGGGCGACGTATCCGAAGAGCAGGGAACGGGCGAACGGGGTGGGCTCGGGTGTGGTGACTTCGACGAGCCGCACCTTGCGGGACTCGATGTCGCCCATCAGTTCCGTGAGGCCCGGTACGTCGAAGACGTCCTGGAGGCATTCGCGGACCGCTTCCAGGACGATCGGGAACGAGCCGAACTCGCTGGCCACCTGGAGCAGTTGGGAGGCGCGCTGCCGTTGCTGCCACAGCGGGGTGCGCTTGCCCGGGGTGCGGCGTGGCAGCAGCAGGGCGCGGGCCGCGCACTCGCGGAAGCGGGACGCGAACAACGCGGAGCCGCCCACCTGGTCGGTGACGATCTGGGCGACCTCGCCCTTGTCGAAAGCGACGTCCGCCGCGCCGAGGGGCGCCTGCTCCGCGTCGTATTCCGTGCCTGCCTTCATGGGTGCCTGGTCGAGCAGGTCCAGGCCCATCAGGTCGGCGTCGGGCAGCCGCAGCACGATGCCGTCGTCGGCGTGCATGACCTGGGCGTCCATGCCGTACCGCTCGGAGAGCTTGGCGCCCAGCGCGAGGGCCCAGGGAGCGTGGACCTGGGCGCCGAAGGGGGAGTGCACGACGACCCGCCAGTCGCCCAGCTCGTCGCGGAACCGCTCGACGACGATGGTCCGGTCGTCCGGGATGTGCCCGCACGCCTCGCGCTGTTCGGCGAGGTACGAGAGCACGTTGTCGGCTGCCCAGACGTCCAGTCCCGCGGCGAGCAGCCGGAGTCGGGCGTCGTCCTTCGGGAGCGAGCCGACCTCGCGGAGGAACGCGCCGACCGCACGCCCCAGTTCGAGCGGCCGGCCGAGCTGGTCGCCCTTCCAGAACGGCAGCCTGCCGGGGACGCCCGGTGCGGGCGAGACCAGAACGCGGTCCCGTGTGATGTCCTCGATGCGCCAGGAGCTGGTGCCGAGCGTGAAGACATCGCCGACACGGGACTCGTAGACCATCTCCTCGTCGAGCTCGCCGACCCGGCCGCCGCCCTTCTTGGGATCCGACCCCGCGAGGAAGACGCCGAAGAGCCCGCGGTCGGGGATGGTCCCTCCGGAGGTGACGGCGAGGCGCTGTGCTCCGGGGCGGCCGGTGACCGTGCCCGCGACGCGGTCCCACACCACGCGGGGACGGAGTTCCGCGAAGGCGTCGGACGGATAGCGGCCGGCGAGCATGTCGAGCACCGCCGTGAACGCCGACTCCGGCAGCGAGGCGAAGGGCGCTGCCCGCCGGACCGTGGCCAGCAGATCGTCGACCTGCCAGGTGTCCAGCGCGGTCATGGCAACGAGCTGCTGGGCCAGAACATCCAGGGGGTTGGCGGGGACCCGGAGGGACTCGATGGAGCCGGTGCGCATCCGCTCGGTGACCACGGCTGCCTGGACCAGGTCACCCCGGTACTTGGGGAACACCACGCCGGTGGAGACCGCGCCCACCTGATGCCCCGCGCGCCCCACGCGCTGGAGCCCCGACGCCACGGACGGTGGCGACTCGACCTGGACCACGAGGTCCACCGCACCCATGTCGATGCCCAGTTCGAGACTGGAGGTGGCGACCACGGCGGGGAGACGTCCTGCCTTGAGGTCCTCCTCGACGAGGGCCCGCTGCTCCTTGGAGACCGAACCGTGATGGGCGCGGGCGATGACGGGCGGAGCTCCCTGGGCCGCGCCCGAGCCGCCCATCAACTGGGCCGGCGCATGGGCCTCCTCGAGGGGCTCGCCGGTCGCCCGCTCGTACGCGATCTCATTGAGCCGGTTGCACAGGCGCTCCGCCAGACGACGGGAGTTGGCGAACACGATCGTCGAGCGGTGGGACTGGACGAGGTCGGTGATCCGCTCCTCGACGTGCGGCCAGATGGAAGGCTTCTCGGCGCCGTCATTGCCGTCGGCGGCCGGGGAGCCGCCCAGCTCGCCCAAGTCCTCCACCGGGACGACCACGGAGAGGTCGAACTCCTTGCCGGACGGCGGCTGGACGATCTCCACCTTGCGCTGGGGCGAAAGATAGCGCGCGACCTCGTCCACCGGGCGCACCGTCGCCGACAGGCCGATGCGGCGCGCGGGCTTGGGCAGCAGCTCGTCGAGACGCTCCAGACTCAGCGCGAGATGGGCGCCGCGCTTGGTGCCCGCCACCGCGTGCACCTCGTCCAGGATCACCGTCTCGATGCCCGTCAACGCCTCGCGCGTGGCCGACGTCAGCATCAGGAAGAGCGACTCGGGGGTCGTGATCAGGATGTCCGGCGGGCGCGTGGCCAGCGCGCGGCGCTCGGCGGCCGGAGTATCGCCGGAGCGGATGCCCACCTTCACCTCGGGCTCGGGCTGCCCGAGCCGCACGGACTCCTGTCGGATGCCGGTCAACGGGCTCCGCAGGTTCCGCTCCACGTCGACCGCCAGAGCCTTGAGCGGTGAGACGTACAACACCCGGCAGCGCTTCTTGGGGTCCGCCGGCGGCGGCGTCGAGGCCAGCTGGTCGAGCGCGGCGAGGAACGCGGCCAGGGTCTTGCCGGAACCCGTCGGGGCGACGACGAGGACGTCCGAGCCCGCACCGATGGCCGCCCACGCCCCGGCCTGGGCCGCGGTGGGCGCGGAGAAGGCCCCCGTGAACCAGGCGCGGGTCGCGGGGGAGAAGCCGTCGAGGGCTCGGTGTGCGGAGCTGACCATGCGTCCATCCTGCACCCGACCACTGACAATCGCTTTGACCTGCACAAATGCCATGACGGCGAGCGATGGGGACAGAGCCGACGAGAATGTCGGCCGATCCGCCGGGGCGGGTTCGTGCCGCGAGAATGTCGGTGGCAGCGAGGCACCGCGGGGTCGTCGGTGCCGGAGAGACCCGCAAGCCGTCGATGGCAGCCGGGCCCCGCGGCACCGTCGGCGGTCCGCCGCCGACCGTGAAGCGGCTCGGACCACTGGCGCAGAATGGACAACATGGCGGTTTCGGCGGAGCGGGCACGGCACTGGCAGTACGCGGAGCTGCCCGGTGTCGATCTGCTACGGGCCCGCTACGTCGAGAAGATCTTCGTGCGGCACACCCACGAGAACTTCGTCATCGCCGCCATCGCCGACGGTGTGGAGGTCTTCCACCACGGAGGCGCCGACCAGTACGCGGGCCCGGGCGCCCTGGCACTCGTCAACCCGGACACCCCGCACACCGGCCGCGCGGGCGTTCCCGAAGGCTGGCGGTACGGGGCGGTGTACCCGTCGCCCGAACTGGTGGCGGAGATCGCCGCCGAGACCACCACCATCCGCGGGACGCCCGGATTCATCAGCCCGGTGCTCGACGACCCGTATGCGGCAGGCCTGGTCCACCAGGTGCTGCGGGCCGCAGAGGAGGGCAACGCGCTCGCCGCCGACACCCTGCTGCGCGTCGCCGTGACCCGGCTGCTGCGGCGGAACGGAGGGACGCTGCCGCAGCGAGCCGTGCACACCGCGGGTGCCCGCGTCGCCGCACGCGCGCGTGCCGTGCTGGAAGAGCGGATGGCCGAGCCCCCGACCCTGGAGCGGCTCGCCGACGAACTCGGCACCAGGCCGTTCGCCCTGCTGCGCGCCTTCCGGGACGCATACGGCATGCCGCCCCACACTTGGCTGACCGACGCCCGCGTACGCCGGGCACGCCACCTCCTGGACGCCGGTTCCGCGCCCGCAGAGGCGGCCGTCGCCGTCGGCTTCACCGACCAGCCGCACCTCAATCGGCACTTCACCCGGATCGTGGGCGTGCCTCCGGGCGCCTACCAGCGCGAGCGCAAGAACGTACAAGACGGTGAGGGGCGACTGCTCCTACCGTCCGATGCGTGGCAGAACAGACAGCTCTCGCAGACATACACAGTGAAGAAGGCGGAAAACCCGACGCCGCAGTCGTCCGGGACGCCCTGGGAGTCGGCGTCGCCGTCGGACTGTCCGGTTTCGCCTTCGGAGTGACCTCGGCCGGTAGTGGGCTCACGCTGCTGCAGACCTGCGCGCTGAGCCTCCTGGTGTTCACCGGTGCCTCGCAGTTCGCGCTCGTCGGCGCGCTCGCGGCCGGGGGCAACCCGCTGACGGCGGCAGCGGGCGCCTTCTTCCTCGGGGTCCGCAACGCCTTCTACGGACTGCGCCTGTCGCAGCTTCTCGCCCTCCCGCGCGCGGTGCGTCCGTTCGCCGCGCAGTGGGTCATCGACGAGACCACGGCGGTGGCCCTGTCCCAGCCCACCCGCCGCAGCGTTCGCATCGGCTTCACTGTCACCGGGCTCTCCCTCTACGTGCTGTGGAACCTCACCACCCTGCTCGGCGCCGTCGGCGCCGAGGCCATCGGCGATACCGACGCGTGGGGGCTGGACGCCGCCGGACCCGCCGTCTTCCTGGCACTGCTCGCGCCGATGTTGAAAACCACCACGGAGCGCGCGGTCGCGGGGCTCGCGGTCCTTCTGGGGCTCGGTCTGCTGCCCGTGCTGCCCGCCGGAGTCCCCGTGCTGGTGGCCGCGCTGGCCGCTCCCGCCGTCCTCTACGTAGCGGGGCGCCGCAGTCCGAAGACCGTTAACGACGCGCCGGGGGGAAACCGTTGAACATCTGGATCGCCATCGGCGCGACCGCCGTCGGCTGCTACGCCCTCAAACTCATCGGGCTGCTCGTCCCCGCGGGCATGCTGGAGAGGCCGCTCGTGCAGCGCCTCGCCGCCCTGCTTCCCGTCGCGCTCCTCGCCGCCCTCACCGCCCAGCAGACCTTCGCCGACGGGCGCGTCCTCGTCGTGGACGCGAAGGCCGCCGGGCTCGCCGCAGCCGCCGTCGCGCTGCTTCTGCGCGCCCCCTTCCTGCTCGTGGTCGCCGCTGCCGTGGGGGTGACGGCGGGGGTACGGGCGATGACCGGCTGACGACCGTTCCGGCGGGTGCACGCGCGCGTGTGGGCCGATAACCCGTGCAGGCGCGCGGTCGAAGGGGCGCAGGTCGGCTGGGTACTGTGACGTGTCACAAGGCCGCCCGTACGTCGCAGGAGCGTGCCGTGCCTCTCTCAGCAGCCGCCAAGGCGCTCGTGCTGCTCCTCCTGGAGTCGCATCACAGAGTCGTGGGCGCCGTCGCCGAGACGTACGTCGACGAGCGCACCGCCGTCGAGGCCGACGCCCGCGCCCAGCGCCGCTCCCTGATACGCGGTCTCCTGGACGGCGTACTCAAGCCCGGACACATACTCCTGGACCGAGCTGCGCCTGGAAGGGCCCGCCCTCGTGCTCGCCCTCGACCTGGGTGTGTCCGTCGAGGGTGTGGGCGAACGGCGGCGACAGCGCAGGGCGCAGACCGTCCTGGACCACGCGTTCGACACGGAGGTGGCGGCGGTCCTGGACGGCCGCCCGGGCCGTGCTGTCGTACCCAAGGAGTGCGAGCCGCCGGGCGACCTCGCCGAGCGGCTGAGTAAAGCCCTGGGGACGCCGGTCAGGGTCGCGCACGTGCCGGCAGCCGGGCCGGCCGACATCCCGGAGGCGGCCCGCACCCGCCGCGGCGTTCGCATCGGCTTCACCGTCACAGAGATCCTGCGCGCCACGCGCGCGTGCGGGCTGCCGCCGGGATGGCACCGCCTGGAAGACGTCCTTCTGGAGTTCCACCTCTCGCGCCCCGACCCCAGCAGCCACAAGATCGCCGCCCTGCTCGATCCGGTCGCCGACCGCCCCGAGCTCGTGGCGACCCTGCGAACCCACCTCGCGCACCAGCAGGACCGCAGAGCCACCGCCACAGCGCTGGGACTGCATCCGAACACCGTCGACAACCGGCTCGCCAAGATCGGGGACCGGACCGGCATCGACCTGTCGTCCCCCGGAGGGGCGGCCCTGGCGATCGCGGCGCTGCTCCTCAGGGACACCCAGGAGATGCCGGCCGCCCGTAATCGCGTCCCCGAGGTCAGCCAGTGGGCCGCTCGTAGGCCCGGAGGGTGCGCAGCGCCTCGATCGTCACCATGGGGCGGCACTCCAGGGCGGTGCCCGGAGCCCACTGGCGCCAGCGGATCGGCCAGCCGCCGTCCTCGTCCTGTTCGGCCGCCAGGTAGTCGAGCGAGCGCGTCATCTCCTCGTCGGTGAACCACGCGCGCGCGAGTGAGCCGGGAGTCTTCGCGTAATCGTGCGGGAAGTGGCGCTCTCCCGGCGCGTAACCGGGCGCGACCGGAAAGGCCTCGAGACGCTCGGGGTCCAGCGCCGCGAGCCGCTGCTCGCGTACCAGGCGGCCCAGACGGTCGGCGGTCGCCTCCGCGCGTGGGCGGTCGGGCGCGGAGTCCAGGAAGGCGACGGCCGCCTCGATCTCGTACGGATGGGACTTTTCCAGGGACTCGACCGCCTGCCAGCAGAAGTCGGTGGCCCGGAACAGCCAGGCGTGCCACACCTCGTTGCGGTGCAGCAGGCCCACCACGGGCCCGGTGGCGAGGAGTTCGCTCGGTGGGTCGTCGACGATCGGCACGAAGGGAGCCGCCGGATAGCCACGCTGGCTGGGATGGATCGCCGGCAGTGCGCCGTCCGCCGTCGACACGGACGTCAGATAGCGGCATACGCGCTCCACGCGCTGCCCGCCGCACCGCCCGATCGAGTCCAGCACGCGCAGCGCGTGCCCGGTGTGCAGCGGCTGGCTGACCGGGCCGCGCAGATCGGGTTCGAGCGCGTGACCGTACCCTTCGTCCTCGTTGCGGTAGGCGGCCAGCGCGGTCTCCACCGCGTCGGCGTCGCCGCCGAGGAAGTGGTACGCGAAACGCCGCTGCTCCAGCACGCGCGCGGTGAGCCAGATGAAGTGCTCGGCGCGTGCGAGCGGGGAGTGCGCCGGGGGCGTCTGGGGGAGTGGGGATGCTCCTGTTTCGGCCATGCGTCAGACCGTAGGACGGAAAGCGGTCTCGGCAAGCGGTCCCGGCCCGGGCCCACCCTCAGGGGCGGGATACTGGAGTCATGCGGTTGACGGTCTTCTGGCAGCGGATGGCGGAGCACTTCGGTGCGGGGTACGCCGAAACCTTCGCGCGCGATCATGTGATGACGGAGCTCGACGGGCGCACCGTGCACGAGGCGCTGAACGCGGGCTGGGAGGCCAAGGACGTGTGGCGCGTGGTGTGCACGGCCATGAACGTTCCGTACGAAAACCGCTGAAGGGTCACGAAGATCCGGGGACCGGGGCCGATTGTCGGTGGCGTGGGCGAGACTTGCACCGTGGCCCCGACAGACGAGACCGCGCAGGTCGACCAGCAGACATCACCCTTCGATACGACGCCGCCCACCCCGCCTCCGGGTGGGGACGCCGCCGCGCAGCGTGGACGCATGCCGCGCTGGCTGCCGCGCGCCATGGTGCTCGCCCTCGCGCTCATCGCCGTCTTTCAGTTGGGCAGCTGGGCGTTCCATCAACTCACCGGCCTGCTGATCAACATCCTGATCGCGTTCTTCCTGGCGCTCGCCATTGAGCCCGCGGTGAGCTGGATGGCTGCGCACGGCATGCGCAGGGGGCTGGCCACCTTCCTGGTCTTCCTCGGCGCGATGATCGCGATCGCCGGATTCATCACGCTGCTCGGCTCGATGCTCGCGGGGCAGATCATCAAGATGGTCGAGGGCTTCCCCGGCTACCTCGACTCGGTCATCAGCTGGATCAACACGAGCTTCCACACCGAGCTGAGACGGGTGGACATCCAGGACAGCCTGGTCCACTCCGACTGGCTGCGGAAGTACGTGCAGAACAGCGCCACCGGCGTCCTGGACGTGTCCGCGCAAGTACTGGGCGGCCTCTTCCAGCTGCTGACGATCGCGCTGTTCTCGTTCTACTTCGCCGCCGACGGCCCGAGGCTCCGGCGCGCGCTGTGCTCGGTGCTGCCGCCGGCCCGGCAGGCCGAGGTGCTGCGTGCCTGGGAGATAGCGGTCAACAAGACAGGCGGCTATCTGTACTCACGCGGTCTGATGGCGCTGATCTCGGGCATCGCGCACTACATCCTGCTGCAGGCCCTGGGTGTGCCCTACGCGCCGGTGCTCGGTGTGTGGGTGGGCCTGGTCTCCCAGTTCCTGCCGACCATCGGCACCTACCTCGCGGGTGCCCTGCCGATGCTGATCGCCTTCACCATCGACCCCTGGTACGCGCTGTGGGTGCTCATCTTCGTGGTGATCTACCAGCAGTTCGAGAACTATGTGCTGCAACCCAAGCTGACCTCCAAGACCGTGGATATTCACCCCGCGGTCGCCTTCGGGTCGGTCATCGCGGGCACCGCCCTCCTCGGCGCGGTCGGCGCGCTGATCGCCATCCCGGCCGTCGCCACGCTGCAGGCCTTCCTGGGGGCGTATGTGAAGCGGTACGACGTCACGGACGACCCCCGGGTGCACGGGCACCGGACGCGGAACTCGGTCGGCGTCCTCACGCGCGTGCGGCGGCTGTTCACCGGGTGACTCACCACGTGAGGACCGCCCACACGCCGGCGCCCACGACCGCCGTCACGTAGCAGCCGACCGCCGCGTACATGACCCGCTGTCGGGTCTCCTCGCTCCACGTGGTGCGGGACAGCAGCCAGGCCAGCGCGGGCAGTACCAGTACGGCGTGCAGGCTCACTCCGTGCAGCGGCTTGAGCGAGGCCGTCGAGTGGTACGCCGCCTCCTGGTGGCCGGTCCGGGTGAGGACGACACCGCGCGCGATCATCACGGCGCCCGACAGCAGGGCGACGAGCAGGATCGCGAACCCTGAGCGCAGCGCGAGCGGCATGCCCAGGGGGCCCGTGGGCGAGTTCCGGAACGAGGCGACCGCGAACACGGTGAGCAGCATCACGAGAACCCCGCCGCCCACCGCGAGCGTCATGGACACCGCCGTGTCGAAGCCGGTCTCCATGTTGAGATGCGAGGGCACCCGGCGCCACGCCTGCAAGGTGATACCGCCGACCTCCACCAGGCAGTCGGCGGCGAACACGACGAGCAGCGCGGTCCGCAGTCGTCCCCCGATGCGCAGATACGACGTGACCCACGTGATCGCGATCAGCGTCAGCCCGAAGGAGAATCCGAAGGTGACGGGCTTGCGCCAGGAGACGGGACCGTCCCAGGAGCCGCCGTCGACGGCGAAGACCACCAGATGCAAGCATCCCGAGAGCAGGAGCAGGGCGCCCGTCGCACAGCAGAGCAGCTCGGCCGGGCGGGGCGTGAGCTTCAGCGGTGTCAGGGGCCGGGACCTCGTGGTTTCCATGGCTCAAAGACTGGCGAGCGCGCCGCAGGCCGTCGTCGTACGGCCGAAGGCACCCGCCGTACGCCCGGGAGAGTAGCCCCGAAACGGGGGCGTTGTCAGAGCGCGAACGTACTCTCGGAGATGCCGCGTGGTGCGCTTGACACAAAAATCGAACATCCATTCTCATGGAGGCTCCGGCGGAGATCTCGACGGGGATTTCGTCAGGGTTTTCATGGAGATGTGCCCGAGTTATCCACAGGTCGGACGGGCGTCGGGGCGCATTGTCAGTGGCAGGCGTTAGCGTCTTTGACGTGAAGCGATCGACTCAAGCAAACCGGGTGGAACCCATGGCAGGTACTGACCGCGAGAAGGCGCTCGACGCCGCGCTCGCACAGATTGAACGGCAATTCGGCAAGGGCGCGGTGATGCGCCTCGGTGAGCGGCCGAACGAGCCCATCGAGGTCATCCACACCGGGTCGACCGCGCTCGATGTCGCCCTCGGTGTCGGCGGCCTGCCGCGCGGCCGAGTGGTGGAGGTGTACGGCCCGGAGTCCTCCGGTAAGACAACCCTGACGCTGCACGCGGTGGCGAACGCGCAGAAGGCCGGCGGCCAGGTGGCCTTCATCGACGCCGAGCACGCCCTCGACCCCGAGTACGCGAAGAAGCTCGGCGTCGACATCGACAACCTGATCCTGTCGCAGCCGGACAACGGCGAGCAGGCGCTGGAAATCGTCGACATGCTCGTCCGCTCCGGAGCGCTCGACCTCATCGTCATCGACTCCGTCGCAGCCCTGGTGCCGCGTGCGGAGATCGAGGGCGAGATGGGCGACTCGCACGTGGGTCTGCAGGCCCGTCTGATGAGCCAGGCTCTGCGGAAGATCACCAGCGCGCTCAACCAGTCGAAGACCACCGCGATCTTCATCAACCAGCTCCGCGAGAAGATCGGCGTGATGTTCGGCTCCCCGGAGACCACCACGGGTGGCCGGGCGCTGAAGTTCTACGCCTCGGTGCGGCTCGACATCCGCCGCATCGAGACGCTGAAGGACGGCACCGACGCGGTCGGCAACCGCACCCGTGTCAAGGTCGTCAAGAACAAGGTCGCGCCGCCCTTCAAGCAGGCCGAGTTCGACATCCTCTACGGGCAGGGCATCAGCCGCGAGGGCGGCCTGATCGACATGGGCGTGGAGAACGGCTTCGTCCGCAAGGCCGGCGCCTGGTACACGTACGAGGGCGACCAGCTCGGCCAGGGCAAGGAGAACGCGCGAAACTTCCTGAAGGACAACCCCGACCTCGCCAACGAGATCGAGAAGAAGATCCTGGAAAAGCTGGGCGTCGGTGTGAGGCCGCAGGAGCCCACCGCCGAGCCGGGTGCGGACGCGGCGGTCTCGGCCACCCCGGGCGACACCGCGAAGACGGTGCCCGCTCCGGCGGCCAAGGCCACCAAGCCCAAGGCCGCGGCGACCAAGAGCTAGTCCATGACACGACGAACCGACTGGGCCGAGTACGCCTACTCTGTCGCCCCGGAGGGGGCCGGGCAGGCGTATGACGGGGGCAACGGCGGCTCGGCCGGAGACGGCGGCAAGGCGTACGACGGCGGGGGGACGCACGGCGCTGACGACGGGTTCTACGGCGCCGATGAGCCCTATGGCGGCGATCCGGGCGGCGAGGGTTCGCCGGACGGCCCGCCGCGCGGTGACGGCCTGCCGGGCGGTCACGGTGCCGGTGCGCCGGGCGGTGGTTCGCGCCGTGGCGGGGGGCGGCGCGGTGACGACGGTCCGCGTGGCGGACGAGGACGCCGGAGGCGTGGCGGTTTCGGTGAGCCGTCCGGTGACCCACAGGACGGAGGCGCCCCTTCCTCGTCGAGGGCCGAGAAGGGGGAGCCCCCGCGGGACCCGGCTGAGCAGGCGCGGGCCATCTGTCTGCGCCTGCTCACCGGGACCCCGCGCACGCGAAAGCAGCTCGCGGACGCACTGCGCAAACGTGAGATCCCGGACGAGGTGGCGGACGAGGTGCTGTCACGGTTCGAGGACGTCGGTCTGATCAACGACAGCGCCTTCGCGGACGCCTGGGTGGAGTCCCGGCACCACGGCCGGGGTCTGGCCAGGCGGGCGCTCGCACAGGAGCTGCGGACCAAGGGCGTGGACTCGACAGTGATCGACGAGGCCGTAGGACAGCTCGACTCCGAGCAGGAGGAGGCGACCGCGCGCGATCTGGTTGCCCGCAAGCTGCGCGCCACGCGCGGACTCGAGCGCGACAAGCGGCTGCGGCGCCTCGCGGGCATGCTCGCCCGCAAGGGCTATTCGGAGGGCATGGCCCTGCGCGTGGTCCGCCAAGCGCTTGAGGAAGAGGGCGAGGACACGGACGGGCTCGGGGGAGAAGGGTTCTGAGCCGCGCACCGGTGCGATCGCGGGTCCTGAACACGGTAGACGCGCGGGGGCGCCGATCGCGTTCAGGGCCCGGACGTATGCCGGGCCGCGTGGGTGAATCCGCGGCCCGCGGCCGGGTCGACCTCGCCCGCAATGAGCGGCACTGGGAGGACATCCTGCGGATCATCGGCTCGATCCACACCGGCGCGGTGCGCGCGTACGACGTGATCCGGATGCTGTCGCGGGACGGGCGGCCGACCCCGCTCGGCGACGCGATCGCGCACTACGGGCGGATCGCCAAGTCCCTGCACATCCTGCGCGTGGCCGATGAGCCCGGCTACCGGCGGCAGATCAAGGTGCAGGCCAATCTCCAGGAGGGCCGCCACTCCCGCGCCCGGAAGATCTTCCACGGTCGCTCGGAGCAGCTCTACCAGCGCTACCAGGACGGCATGGAGGACCAACTCGGTGCGCTCGGCCTGGTCCTCAACGCCCTCGTGCTGTTCACGACGCGGTACACGGACGCCGCGGTGAACCAGTTGCGCGCGGCCGGCTTCGACGTCCGTGACGAGGATGTGGCCCGCCTCACATCAATATGCTGGACCGGTACTCCTTCCAGCTCCCCGACCTGCCCGGAGGCTTGCGACCACTGCGTGATCCGGATGCCGTAGACGGCGAGTAATCGCGGCTCATGGGAGACGCCGACCAGCCCCTGCTGCGGGCTGGTCCCCGGGGCTGCGGTTGGGTTGCTTAGATGGTCACGCTGGCCGCTGCCGGGGCAGTTCGGCGTGCCGCACCGCGTCGGAGGCCAGGGCGATGGCCACGCCCAGGCTGGCGAAGATGCCGCAGGCGACGAACACCGGGGCGGCGCCCCAGGCTCCGATGGCAGCGCCGACCAGCGGGTAGCTGAGGGGGGCGAGACCGACCATGGTGAGCATGACGACGGAGGTGACTCGGCCGAGATAGGCCGGGTCCGCCGCCGTCTGTATGAGGGCGTTGTCCAGACTGCCGAAGACACCCGCGTTCAGCCCGATGACCGCGGCCAGCACCACGGCGAGCCAAAGGGTAGGCACCAGCGCGATGGTGGCCGCACCCGCGCAGCCCACGAGCAGTGTCCCGGCCATCATCAGGCCGGCACGGGGCAGCCAACCGGCGATGGCGAGCAGCGCGGCGCTGGCCGCAGCTCCTGCGCTGAAGCTGCTGACGATCCAGCCGTAGCCGGAAGGGCCCCAGCCTCGTTCGGCGTTGAGGAGCACCATGCCGACGTTGAGGGTGCCGCTGAGGCCGAGTTCCGAGATGGCGCCGGCGGCGACGAGCGGGCCGATGAGGCGGTGGCGGCGGATGTAGCGCAGGCCGTCGAGCAGTTCCTGCCGCGCGGTGCCGGGCTCCGTCCGCTCGGCGTCGCTCGCCACAAGGGGCCGTATCCGTATCGTCAGCAGGAGTGGCAGAGACAGTGCGATGAGCAGGCCGGCGACGGTGAAGGCGGCAGCAGGTCCGCCGAGTCCCATAGCCAGGCCGCCGATCGGGGGGCCCGCGATCTGGCTGAGGCGCGTCGACAGCGTGCGCATGCCGGTGATCCGGGCCAGCTGGTCAGGGGCGGTGATCCTGGGCGGGAGGGCACCGAGAGCGGGTACGAACAGCGCGTCGACGGCGCCGAAGACGAGCGCCACCGTGACCAGGATCCACAAGGCCGGCGCAGTCAGTGCGATGCCGGCGGCCACCGTCAGGATGAGGAGACAGCGCAGCGCGTCACTTCCGAGAATCACCCGACGGGGGTCGAACCGGTCGGCCACCACACCCCCGCCGAGCATGAGTAACGCTCGTGGCAGGGCCCCTGAGGCCATGACGAGGCCGACTTCGGTAGGACCGGCGGTCTTCTGGGCGGACCAGCCCAGGGCGACGAAGTACACGCTGTCGCCGATGAGGGAGACGGTGTAGGCGGTGAGCCAGCGCAGCACGTTGCCGTCGCGGTGGGCCGGTGCGGTGGCCTGTTCGGGCAGGGCTGTCTCTGGGGTGGCCATGGTGGGCTCCAGTAAGTCGGGGATACGGCCGGGTCAGGGCCGGAAGGGAAAGCCGTAGAGGTGCACGGAGACGTGCTCGCGGTCCTCGGTGTCGTCGGCCGCCTTGGCGGCCTTGCCGCGCTCCCGCCAGCGTCGGGCCAGCGCCTCAAGCTCGTCGCTCATCTCGGCGAGTTCGGCCGGGGTGAGGTCGAGCAGCCACTCGGAGCTGAAGGACGCGTCGGTCCACGCTTTGCCCCAGCCGGACTTCTGGTCGAGATACGTGCGGTACTGGGAGACGCGGGTGTCGAACATGCCTCGGGTCACTGCCCCGACGGCGGCGGCGCCCTCGGGCGTGTCCGCGAAGTCCGAGTCGCGGAAGCCCCAGCCCTCCTCGGACGCCACCTGCCACCACCGCTCGCGGCCGTCGGCGCTCTGGCCGCTCGCCTGGGTCACGAAGCCGTGCTCGGCCAGCTTGCGCAAGTGGTAGCTGACCAGCGAGGGCGTTTCGTCGACATGCTCGGCGAGCTGAGAGGCGGTCGCGGTGCCCGCGGCGTACAGCAGCCGGTACAGCTGCATCCTCAGCGGGTTCATGAATGCCCTCAACCGTGACAGGTCGGTGATCTGCTCAGGCTCGTGCTTCGGTCGCATGCACTCACCGTAAGTATGAAGCGAATACTTCGCAATAACTGCTTCAGAATTGGGCGGCCGAGCAACCCGGCTTTGTGCGCAGGGGACTTGGGACAGCTCAGCCCGGCTCGGCTTGACTGCCGCTGACCAGGTCAGCGCCGACTGTCTTCGGGGGCAAGCAAGCTGGTGACCTCGGCGATCGCCTTTCGCCGAAGGGTGGAAATAGCGCCGTACGTTCTCCGGCTTCTTGTGCCGTGACTTGGCCATAAGCATCGGCAGGCTGGCTCCGGCCTCGCCGAGGTGGGTGAGTCCGGAGTGGCGCCATTGATGCAGTCCCAGCCCGCGCCCTGCACACCGCCGAGTGTCGTATGAGCGTCGAGCATGGCGCGCGCCTGCCCGTACGACAGCCGCGCGAGTCCGGTGTCCGGGCACACGTCGCGCGGGCTGGTGTACGTGACGGTCGTCGCGGTCGCAGCGGTACTCGCCCTCGTCGCCACGGCGCTGCCGGGCCGGGTGGCGTTGCAGGTTCGCCCCGTCACCGTGGCCACCGCACGGAGTAAGGGGCAGTTGCCAATGGTGGGCGCCCCTTACCTGAAAGGGGCGCCCACCATCGCGGCCTAGGCGGCAGTCACAGGGAACCCGGCGGCCTTCCATGCCTGGAAGCCTCCGACCAGGTCGGTGGCCCGGTGCAGGCCCAACTGGCGCAGGGACACGCGGCGAGGCTCGACGCGTAGCCCTCGTTGCAGATCACCACGACCCGCAGATCGTGGCTCGTGGCCTCCGGGGCGCGGTGACTGCCCTGGGGGTCGAGCCGCCACTCCAGTTCGTTGCGTTCGACGACGAGGGCGCCGGGGATCAGACCGTCGCGCTCACGCAGGGCCGCATACCGGGTGTCGACCAGGAGCGCCTCGCCCGCCTGCGCTGCTTCGAACGCCTCCTTGGCCTCGACGCGGTCCAGGCTCTCGCGCACCTGCTCCAGCAATTCGTCGACCCCTACGGGCTGGCGGACGCTCACTGCCAGTCCTCCGGGCGCTCGACGTGCTCCAGGCGCAGCAGCTGGCCGGTACGGCTGTAGCGGCGGATCTGCGGGAGCGGCGGGTAGTACGCGTGGACGGAAATCGCGTGCTCTTGCGTGGACTCGTTGAGCACCTCGTGCACATGGTGACGGCCGAAGGAGCGACCCTTGCCCGCGGGCAGCGTCCGTTTCCGGTCGATGCCTTCGGCGAGTTCCAGTGTCTTCCAGCCGTCGGCGGGCAGCCGCGCGGTGAGCGAGTGCTCCTTGAGCTCGCCCGAGGCGGTGGTGAAGGCGCCGACCGACTCGGCGTGGTCGTGCCAGCCGGTTCCGGTGCCGGGCGGCCAGCCGATGAGCCAGGCCTCGCTGCCTCCCGGGCCTTCGAGGCGCACCCAGGTACGGCCCTCGGGGTCGAGTGGCAGCGAGGCGATCAGCTCGGCGTCGGCGGCCGTACGGCGTACGAAGTCGAGCAGGTCGGCCTGGGCGGGAGCTTGGGGTGGTGCGGAGACAGAGGGTGACACAGACACTCGTACCGTCCTGAGGGTTCGCGTGGGAGCGCGCGGCAGCACGAGGGTGGCGCGCGGAAGAAGTGGGATGCGAGTTCAGCAGGACGGGCGACACACGCAGCCCGCATAGCGGACGAGGTCCATATGGACCCTCCGCCACAGGCGCACACAGGTGTCGGTCACGATCCGGAGTACACCATGGCGCTGCGGGCCGGTCAACTCACCGTCACTATGTGGACGCACGGTGACGGCGGGTGCGGCCGACGGCCTTGGCTTCGGTCGGCCGCCACCCCTGAGCGGCAGGTCACGGGCGGTTTCGGGGGTCGGCAGGCTCGGGCGGGGCGGGGCAGGGCGGGGCAGGGGCGAGCCGGATCCCGGTGGATGGACGATCACCACGGCCCCGCACAGGCGGGACTCGAGCGGGTCGGATCCCGGGGGCCTGGACGATCATCACGGCCCCGCGTAGGCGGGACTCGAGCGGGGCCGGATCCCGGGTGGCCCGGACGATCACCACGGCTCCCCACCGCGTCCCCAGGGCCGGGCCGTCACCGCGGACTCAGCCCTCGCTCAGCCCGTACTCGCCGTAGCCTCCGCCTTCGTCGGTCCGCCCAGCGTCGCCTCGGCCGCCTCGTACAGGTCGGCCGGGCGTACCCCGCCGAAGGCGGTGACCAGGTGGCCGTCGGGGCGGACGAGGAGCACGGTGTGTGCTGCCGCGCCCGGATAGTTCTCGGCGACCAGCAGTTCGGCGGGGTGCGGCAGCGCGGTGACGGCGGCGGCGAGCCGGGGCATGATCCCGGCCGTCACCCAGTGCCTACGGTCCCAGACGGCCGTACCCGGAGCGATGAGGACCGTGAGCAGCACCCCACGCCCGAGCCGGTCCCGCAGCCGCACGAACGAGCCGTCCTCCGCGGTCACCCGTACGTCGACGACCGGCGCGCCGGGCGCCGTGCCCACGGGAGTCACCGACTCGGCGCGCGGAGGCGCGAGCGGTGAATCGGCGTACGCCCCCGGCGCGCCCAGGAGGCCGCGCCCCAGATGGCCGTCCGTGAGCAGCGCGTCGTGGCCGCGGGCCGACCCGGGGACGTAGGCGCGCAGCCCCCCGCCGCCGCGCAACAGCGGCATCGCCTGGTCGGCGGCGCGCAGCCGGGCTGCGACGACGGCGCGTCGCTCCGCCTGGTAGCTGTCGAGGAGCGCCTCGTGCGGGCCGTGATGCCAGGCGAGGGCCAGCTTCCAGGCGAGGTTGTCGGCGTCTCGCAGGCCCTCGTCCAGGCCGTGCGTGCCGAGCGCGCCCAGCAGGTGCGCGGCGTCCCCGGCGAGGAAGACACGGCCGACGCGCCACCGTCGGGCGAGACGGTGATGGACGGTATGGACACCGGTGTCGAGCAGTTCGTAGGGGGGTGTGGAGCCCCCGCTCCAGCCCGCGAGGGTCTCCCGGATGCGCGCCACCAGCAGTTCGGGCGTGACCAGGTCCTGGCCCGGGGGGAGCAGCCAGTCCAGACGCCACGTGTCGTCGGCGAGGGGGCGCGCGGTCACCTCCCCGGCCGAGGGGCCCGACGTCCGCCACGGCGGCATCCGGTGCAACAACGCCTCGCCGGGCCACGGAAGTTCCGTACGCAGCGCCGCTACGGCGTGTCGCTCGACGGCCGTGCGTCCGGGGAAGCGGATGTCTTGGAGCTTGCGCACGGTGGAGCGCGTTCCGTCGCAGCCGACCAGGTAACTGCCGCGCCACCAGGTGCCCCTGGGCCCGCGCGTGTGCGCGGTGACGCCGGACGTCTCCTGCTCCAAGGAGTCGAGGCGGCTGTCCACGACGACCTTGATCAGCCGCTCCCGCGCGACGGCATCGCGAAGGGCGCCGGTCAGGGCGTGCTGGGCGATGTGCAGCGGGGCGGAGGGCATCTCCGCGCCGTCCGCATCCGCGGCGGTCCCCTCGCCGAACGTGATCTCGCGCATCACCTGCTTGCGTCGCAGCGACCGCCATCCGGCCCAACGGAAACCCTCCTGCGAGACGGGGAAGCCCGTCAGCCGCTCGACGAGCGCGGCCGTGTCCTCGCGCAGCACCACGGTCCGGGCGAGCCGCTGTTCGTCCTTGCCCGGACCCTCGTCGAGGACCACCGTGGGGACCTCCTGGCGGGCCAGCCCAAGGGCGAGCGTGAGCCCGACGGGCCCCGCTCCGACGATGATCACCGGGTCCACGGCGCGGCGCCCCCTGCCCGGAGCGGTGTCCTGAGGAACGTACGGGAACAGGCAGTTGGAGCGGGGTGCACGATCACAGAACGTATGCAACAGACTGCACGCCACCCGGTCAAGCCGGACGCACAAAAGGTGCCCCCCGGCCGGACAACGCGACGAGTGCGAGTAGCCGAGCCCGTGAACGTGGCTGGAGGTGTCTTCGGACTGCAGGCGATGCGCGCGCTCTTCAAGGGGGAAATGACGTCGACGCCGAACAGGCCGAAGGGCACGGCCGCAACAAGTCACGTGGCCCACCAGACATCTGGTGGGCCACTCCCATACGCGCTACGCGATCAATTGCCGTCAGAAGGCGGCACCACCCACGCCCGTCGCCGCGGTGCCCGCGATCCCCGCATCATCTGCCGGGAGCACCGCGCCAGTCGACTTCTTGCCGCGCCGCAGCCTGCCCTCCAGCCAAGAGGCGAAGCTGGTGAGGGCGAAGTTCAGCACGATGTAGATCGCGGCCACCACGATGAAGCTCTGGAAGACGTCGGCGTAATTGGCCGCGGCCGTGCTGCGCGCGTTGAGCAGCTCGGGGTACGCCAGTATCACGCCGCCCAGGGCAGTGTCCTTCACGATGACCACGAGCTGGCTGACGATGGCCGGCAGCATGGCGGTGACGGCCTGCGGGAGCAGGATGCTGGTCATCGTCTGACCCTTGCGCAGACCGATCGCGAACGCGGCCTCCGTCTGCCCCTTTGGCAGGGCGAGGATGCCGGCCCGTACGATCTCGGCGAGGACCGAGGCGTTGTAGAGCACGAGCCCGGTGACGACCGCGTAGAGGGGCCGCTCCTCGCTGCTGAGGTTGCTGGAGCGGACGTAGAACTCGTTGGCGAACAGCATCAGCAGCAGCACCGGGATGGCCCGGAAGAATTCGACCACCATACCGGCCGGTACGCGGACCCACCGGTGGTCGGACATGCGTGCGATGCCGAAGAACGCGCCCAGGGGGAGCGCGATGACCATGGCGAGCGCCGCGGCCTTCAGCGTGTTGCGCAGGCCCGGCAGCAGATACGTCGTCCATGCCTGGGAGGTGGTGAACGGCTCCCACAGGGACCACTTCAACTGGCCCTTGTCGTCCATCGTCTGCCAGATCCACCACAGGAACAGGGCCAAGAGGACGAAGAAGACCACCGACAGGAGCAGATTGCGCCGCTTGGCGCGGGTGCCGGGGGCGTCGTATAGAACGGAGGTCATCGCTTCACCGCCAGTCGCTTGCTCAGCCAGCCGAGGAAGAGGCCGGTGGGAAGGGTCAGTACCACGAAGCCGAAGGCGAAGACCGCGCCGATGGCCACCGTCTGGGCCTCGTTCTCGATCATGCTCTTCATCAGGCTGGCGGCCTCGGCCACACCGATGGCGGCCGCCACGGTCGTGTTCTTGGTCAGTGCGATCAGTACGTTGGCCAGCGGCCCGATGACGGAGCGAAAGGCCTGCGGCAGGATGATGAGTCTCAGGACCTGGCTGAAGCTCAACCCGATGGCGCGCGCCGCCTCGGCCTGTCCGACCGGCACGGTGTTGATGCCGGAGCGCAGCGCTTCGCAGACGAAGGCCGCGTGGTAGGCGATGAGACCGAGCACCGCCAGCCGGAAGCCCTGGACTTTGAAGTCGGAGGTGCCCATCGTCACGCCGAAGATGTCGGCGAGGCCGAGCGAGGTGAAGACGATGATGACCGTCAGGGGGATGTTCCGGACGATGTTCACGTAGGCGGTGCCGAATCCGCGCATGAGCGGGACCGGACTGACCCGCATCCCGGCCAGCAAGGTGCCCCAGACCAGGGAGCCGACGGCGGACAGGGCGGCGAGTTTTACCGTCGTCCAGAACGCCCCGAGGACGTCATAACCTTGAAGAAAGTCGAACACGATCTCCCGCGCTTCCGGGTATGTGACGTACGTGGAGGACGCGGCGCGCCGCCACCGTGATCGCGGCGGGCGGCGGCGCGCCTGCGGAATTCCGCGTTACCCGCGGGATTCCTTCGTCGGCGGAATTCCGCGTTACTTGACGATGTTGCCGATCTTCGGGGCCTGCTCGTTCTTGTAGTTGGCCGGACCGAAGTTCTTGGAGACGGCCTTCTGCCAGGAGCCGTCGCTGACCATCTTCTCCAGCGCGGTGTTGATCTTGTTCACCGTGGTGGTGTCGCCCTTCTTGACACCGATGCCGTAGTTCTCGTTGCTCAGCTTGAGCCCCGCGAGCTTGAACTGGCCCTTGTACTTGTCCTGGGCGGCGAAGCCCGCGAGGATCGAGTCGTCGGTGGTCACCGCGTCCACGGCGCCGCTCTGCAGGCCGGCGATGCACTCCGAATAGCCGCTGTACTCGCGCAGGTTGGCCTTCGGGGCGATTGTGTCGTGGATGTTCTGCGCCGAGGTGGAGCCGGTCACGGAACAGAGCTTCTTGCCGTTGAGGTCCGTGGCCTTGGAGATGTTGGAGTTCGCCTTGACCAGCAGGTCCTGGTGGGCCAGCAGGTAGGGGCCGGCGAAGTCGACCTTCTGCTTGCGCTCGTCGGTGATCGAGTACGTGGCCGCGATGAACTTGACGTCACCGCGGGCGAGCGCGTTCTCGCGGTCGGCACTCTTGGTCTCGACGAACTCGATCTGGTTGGGCTTGTAGCCGAGTTGCTTGGCGACGTAGGTCGCCACGTCCACGTCGAAGCCGGAGAAGGAACCGTTCGGCTCCTTCAGGCCAAGGCCGGGCTGGTCGTACTTGATGCCGATCTTGATCTTGCCGCCGCCCGAGGAGCCGCTGTCGTTCTTGTTGTCGGAGCCGCACGCCGTGGCGGTGACCGCGAGGGTGAGGGCGACGGCCGAGGCGGCGGTGACCTTGCGGAGCTTCATGGTGAACATCCTTTGCGTGGTGAAGAGATGCAGTTCTTCAGTAATGAAAGTGAGGTCTTCAGTAATGAACTTCATCGATGAACTTCAGAAGTGAAGAAGTGCAGGACGTCAGTGGTGCAGGATCTTCGACAGGAAGTCCTTGGCCCGGTCGCTGCGCGGGTTGCTGAAGAACTGGTCCGGCACAGCCTGTTCGACGATGCGACCGTCGGCCATGAACACCACTCGGTTGGCAGCCGAACGAGCGAAGCCCATTTCATGGGTGACGACGATCATGGTCATGCCGTCCCGAGCGAGCTGCTGCATGACTTCGAGGACCTCGTTGATCATCTCGGGGTCCAGTGCCGAGGTCGGCTCGTCGAAGAGCATGACCTTCGGGCCCATCGCCAGCGCCCGCGCGATCGCGACACGCTGCTGCTGACCGCCCGACAGCTGAGCGGGGTACTTGTCCGCCTGTGTGCCGACGCCGACGCGGTCGAGCAGTGTGCGTGCCTTCTCCTCGGCGGCCTTCTTGTCGGCCTTGCGGACCTTGATCTGACCCAGCATCACGTTCTCGAGCACCGTCTTATGCGCGAAGAGGTTGAAGGACTGGAAGACCATCCCCACGTCGGCCCGCAGCCGGGCGAGCGCCTTGCCCTCCTCGGCCAGCGGCTTGCCGTCGATCAAGATGTCGCCCGAATCGATCGTCTCCAGGCGGTTGATGGTGCGGCACAGGGTGGACTTCCCGGACCCGGAGGGCCCGATGACCACGACGACCTCGCCACGGGCGATCGTCAGGTCGATGTCCTGGAGCACGTGCAACGCGCCGAAGTGCTTGTTGACGCTCTTCAGGACGACCAGTTCCTCGGTCGCGGCCACCGCGTCCTTGGCCACCGATACTTCGGTCATCGCTTTTGGGCTCCGTCCTCCTCGGTTTCGGAGGACAGTAGTAACCCCGTACTACCAGCGTCATTACATCTGAGGGGAACTTGAGCATCACGATCCGATAGCAATCGGACACGTGTCGTAGCAGGCGTACACGAGCGCGTACCGGCTGGATAACGGTAGCCCTCCGCAACCGGAAGTCCCTTGACGCCGTCCTGTCCATCGGCGTGACTTCCATGGTGCATGCGCGCGCGCACCGCGTTCTACAAGCCGAGACCGTACGACCGATGAACCGGAGGGGGCCGGAATGAGACTGCTCCTCGTCGAGGATGACAACCATGTCGCCGCCGCCCTGTCCGCGGTACTCGCGCGGCACGGCTTCGACGTCACGCACGCTCGCAGCGGCGAGGAGGCCCTGCAGGCGCTGGTCCCGGAGAGCGACGGCTTCGGTGTCGTCCTGCTCGACCTGGGCCTGCCCGACCAGGACGGCTACGAGGTCTGCGGCAAGATCCGCAAGCGGACCGGCACCCCCGTGATCATGGTCACCGCGCGGGCCGACGTACGCTCCCGGATCCATGGCCTCAACCTCGGCGCCGACGACTACGTGGTGAAGCCGTACGACACGGGGGAGCTGCTCGCCCGTATCCATGCCGTCAGCCGGCGCAGCGTGTCCGATGACGCATCGGTCCCCGGCGAGACGGGGCTGCGACTCGGGCCCGTGCGCATCGAACTCCCCAACCGCCAGGTCACCGTGGATGGTTTGATCGTCCAACTGACCCGCAAGGAGTTCGACCTTCTCGCGCTGCTGGCCCAGCGCCCCGGAGTGGTGTTCCGCCGCGAGCAGATCATCAGCGAGGTGTGGCGCACCAGTTGGGAGGGGACCGGGCGCACCCTGGAGGTGCATGTCGCGTCCCTGCGCTCCAAGTTGCGCATGCCGGCGTTGATCGAGACCGTGCGCGGCGTCGGGTACCGGCTCGTCGCCCCTGCGGCGTAGCGGGCACGGGTGCGCACACGTCTTCTGCCGCTGCTCATCGTCCTGATGGCCGCCGTGCTGCTCGCGCTGGGCATTCCGCTCGCCGTGAGTGTCGCGGCCGCCCAGCAGCAACGGGTGGTCGTCGACCGTATCGACGACACGGCGCGCTTCGCGGCCCTCGCGCAGTTCGTCACCGACTCGCCGACGGACTCCTCGACCGACTCGTCGTCCAGCGCCCCGGTGGGCCTCACGGACGAACGCCGCGAGACCCTGCGCAAGGAACTCGCTCGCTACTACAGCGTGTACGGCATCCGGGCCGGCGTCTTCTACCGCAACGCCAAGCCCATGGCCAACGCCCCGGAGACCTGGGTCCTGCCCAAGACGGGCGAGGCGCGCGACGCGTACAACGAGGCGCTCGTCAGCCGCCGCAGCCACGACCCCGAGCAGGTCTGGCCGTGGCAACGCCACCGTCTCGTCGTGGCCTCTCCGGTGATCAGGGACGGCGACGTCATGGCCGTCGTCGTCACCGACTCGCCCACCGGGCAGATGCGTTCGAAGACCCTGCACGGCTGGCTGATCATCGGCGCGGGCGAGGTCACCGCGATGCTGCTCGCCGTCGGCGCCGCGCTCCGACTCACCGGCTGGGTACTCAGGCCCGTACGCGTCCTCGACGCCACCACGCACGACATCGCGACCGGACGTCTGAAGTCCCGCGTCGCGGCCGCCGGTGGGCCACCGGAACTCAGGCGCCTGGCCCGGTCGTTCAATGAGATGGCGGACAACGTCGAGGACGTCCTGGAGCAGCAGCGCGCCTTTGTCGCCGACGCCTCGCACCAGCTGCGCAACCCGCTCTCGGCGTTGCTGCTGCGCATCGACCTGCTCGCCCTCGAACTCCCCGAGGGCAATGAGGAGATCGCGTCGGTCCGCACCGAGGGCAAGCGCCTCGGACAGGTCCTCGACGACCTCCTCGACCTGGCGCTCGCCGAGCACGCCGAGGCGGACGTGTCCCTCACGGACATCGGCGCGCTGACGGCCGAGCGCGTGGCGTCCTGGCAGCCGGTCGCCCAGAGGAAGGGCGTACGGCTGACGGGGACCTGTCCGGCCACCACCGCCTGGGCCGATCCGGTCACGCTGTCCAGCGCCCTGGACGCGGTGATCGACAACGCCGTGAAGTTCACCCCCGAGGGGGAGAGGGTCGAGGTCATGGTCGCCTCAAACGGTGAGTACTCGACGATCGTGATCACCGACGGCGGCCCTGGTCTCAGCGACGAGGACCTGGTCCGCGTCGGCGATCGCTTCTGGCGCAGCGCGGGACACCAGAACATCAAGGGCTCCGGCCTCGGCCTGTCCATCTCCCGCGCGCTGCTCGCCGCGGGCGGCGGCACCATCGCGTACGACCATCAAGAGCCGCACGGCCTGAGGGTCACGGTGACGGTGCCAAGGTCGGGGCCGGCTTCTGACCGTAGCCGGTCTGTACCTACTGATACGTACAAGCCGATGGGCGGGTAGCTAGGGCTTGATCGACCGGTAGTAGCGTCGTGCGCCCTCGTGCAGCGGCAGCGGGTCCGTATAGATGGCTGTTCGCAGGTCCACCAGCTGGGCCGCGTGCACCACGGCGCCGATGTGGTCGCGGCTGGCGATCACCGTGCGGGTGAGCTCCTCAGTGAGCTTCGCGTCCGCGTCCTCGCGGGTGATCAGGAAGTTGGCCACGGCCACCGTCTGCACGGCCGAGCCGCGCTGTGCCCTGGGGTAGGCATCGGCGGGCATCACCGCGGCTCGGTAGTAGCGCGAGGCACCGCCCTGACCGTGCAGCTTCTTGATGAGGTCGCCGCCGATCGGCACCAGCCGTATGTCGAAGCTCTTCGAGAGCTCAAGGACCGCGCTGGTCGGCAGGCCGCCGGACCAGAAGAAGGCGTCGATCTTGTGCTGCTCGAGCAGGCCGGGCATGGTCGCGATGCCATCGGCCAGCGGCTTGATGCCCCGGGCGGGGTCGATTCCGGCCGCCCGCAGCACATGGTCCGCTATCAGCCGTACCCCGGAACCACTCGGCCCCACGGCGACCTTCTTGCCACGCAGGTCCGCCACCGTCCGCACGGACGACGAGCGCGGGACCACCAGGTGCACATAGTCGTCGTAGAGCCGGGAGCAGCCGCGCAGCCGGTCCGCTCCCGGCTTGTCGTGAAGGAGGTACGTCTCCACCGCGTCGGCCGCCGCGATGGAGAAGTCGGCCTTCCCGGTGGCCACCCGCCGGACGTTCTCCTGCGACCCGTCGCTGTTCACCAGCCGCACGTCCAGGCGCGGCATGTCCTTGGCGAGGGCGCCCTGAAGGAGCGTGCCGTACTTCTCGTACACCCCTGTCGGCGTGCCCGTGCTGAACGTGATCGTCCCGCCCGGCGACTCCTCGCCCAGTGGCAGCAGCCACCACAGCAGCAGCCCGAAGACCAGGAAGGCGGTCGCCGAGCCGAGCAGCGCGCGGCGCCGGCCAATACGGGAGAGTGCCTGGAACATGCGCGCGATCCTGCCAGCCCCGGGGCGCTCGTGACCAGGCCGGGCTCACAGAGGGCGATCCCGGCGGAGCGATCAAGGGCACCGGCGCATCGATAGGGTCGGCGGATGCAGTCCTCTCCCGCCTCCCTGGTCCGTGCATTCCACCTCGCCTTCGGCCTCGACACCCGCAGCACCCCGACGGAGGTCGCCCCGGAGCTCGCCGCCCACCGGGGCGACCTCCTCGCCGAGGAGGCAGCCGAAGTCGCCGAGGTCTCGGTCAGCGGCCCACTCGACCGGCTGGCGCACGAGCTGGCCGACGTCGTGTATGTGGCCTATGGCACGGCACTCGTCCACGGCATCGACCTCGACGCGGTGATCGCCGAGGTCCACCGGTCCAACATGACGAAGCTGGGCCCCGACGGCCGGGTCGCCCGCAGGGCCGACGGCAAGGTCCTCAAGGGCGATCACTACCGGGCACCCGATGTCTCGGAGATCCTCCGCCGCCAGGGCTGGACGGCCGCCGAGGCATAGGGCGGCAGAGGTACTCCGGGCAACGCCTACCCTTGTCACATGAGCAGCGGCGACCGGAGTCAGGCAGTGGACGTTCAGGACCCCAAGACATACGAAGTGCGCACTTACGGGTGCCAGATGAACGTCCATGACTCCGAACGGCTCTCCGGCCTCCTCGAGAACGCCGGTTACGTGCGCGCGCCCGAGGGTTCGGACGGGGACGCGGACGTCGTCGTCTTCAACACGTGCGCGGTACGGGAGAACGCCGACAACCGGCTGTACGGCAACCTCGGCCGGCTCGCCCCGATGAAGACGAAGCGCCCCGGGATGCAGATCGCCGTCGGCGGCTGTCTGGCCCAGAAGGACCGCGACACCATCGTGAAGAAGGCGCCCTGGGTGGACGTTGTCTTCGGGACACACAACATCGGCAAGCTGCCGGTCCTCCTGGAGCGTGCCCGGGTCCAGGAAGAGGCCCAGGTCGAGATCGCCGAGTCGCTCGAGGCGTTCCCGTCAACGCTGCCGACCCGCCGAGAGAGCGCGTACGCGGCCTGGGTGTCGATCTCCGTCGGCTGCAACAACACCTGCACGTTCTGCATCGTCCCGGCGCTGCGCGGCAAGGAGAAGGACCGCAGGACCGGCGACATCCTGGCCGAGATCGAGGCCCTGGTGGACGAGGGCGTCTGCGAGATCACGCTGCTCGGCCAGAACGTAAACGCTTACGGCAGTGACATCGGCGACCGTGAAGCCTTCAGCAAGCTGCTCCGGGCCTGCGGCCGGATCGAGGGTCTGGAGCGTGTGCGCTTCACCTCGCCGCACCCGCGCGACTTCACGGACGACGTGATCGCCGCCATGGCCCAGACGCCGAACGTGATGCCGCAGCTGCACATGCCGATGCAGTCGGGCTCCGACACCGTCCTCAAGGCGATGCGCCGCTCATACCGCCAGGACCGCTACCTGGGGATCATCGAGAAGGTGCGGGCGGCCATCCCGCACGCGGCGATCACCACCGACATCATCGTGGGCTTCCCCGGCGAGACCGAGGAGGACTTCGAGCAGACCCTCCACGCGGTCCGCGAGGCCCGCTTCGCGCAGGCCTTCACCTTCCAGTACTCCAAGCGCCCCGGAACCCCGGCGGCCACCATGGAGGGGCAGATCCCCAAGGAGGTCGTCCAGGCGCGCTACGAGCGTCTCGTCGCCCTCCAGGAGGAGATCTCCTGGGACGAGAACAAGAAGCAGGTCGGCCGCACCCTGGAGCTGATGGTCGCCGAGGGCGAGGGCCGCAAGGACGGCGCCACGCACCGCCTCTCCGGCCGCGCCCCCGACAACCGCCTGGTCCACTTCACCAAGCCCTCCGACGAGGTACGCCCCGGCGACGTGGTCACCGTCGAGATCACCTACGCCGCCCCGCATCACCTGCTCGCCGAGGGTGCCGTACTGGACGTGCGCCGCACGCGCGCGGGGGACGCGTGGGAGAAGCGGAACGCCGCCGAGGCCGCGAAGCCGGCGGGCGTCATGCTGGGCCTGCCGAAGATCGGATCCCCGCAGCCGCTGCCGGTCGCGACGGGCAGTGGCTGCGGCTGCGACTGACTTCACGTCGCACCGAGTGACACGGTCATCGATCTCCCGGACGTGCTGATCGAGGAGGGACACTCGGCCGCCGCGCGGGGTTACGCTGCCGATCATGCTTGTAGCCGCCGCAGTCTGCCCCTGCCCCCCGCTGCTCGTCCCCGCCGTCGCCGTCGGCGCTGCTTCCGAGCTGGACGCCTTGCGCGCGGCGTGCACGGACGCGCTGGGCGTGCTCGCGGCCTCCCGTCCCGACCTGCTGGTCGTCGTGGGTCCCGCCGATGAATCCGGGCGCGGGGTGCACCCGCAGGGGACGCCGGGCTCATTCCGCGGGTTTGGTGTCGATCTCGACGTACGCCTCGGCGGGGAAGTGCCGGGCCCCGGTGCGTCGGAGCGCGAGCTGCCGCCCCCGCTCGCAGTCGCCGCGTGGCTGCTGCAACGTACGGGCTGGTCGGACGCTCCCGTCGAGGGGCTGGGCGTGGGGGAACCTCTCGCGGCCGAGCGGTGTGTCCAAGTCGGGGGGGAAGTCGGCGAGCGGGCCGAGAGGGTGGCTCTGCTGGTGATGGGCGACGCCAGCGCCTGCCGGACGCTCAAGGCGCCGGGCTATCTCGACGAGCGCGCGGCGGGCTTCGACGCGAAGGTCGCCCGGGCGCTGGCAGCGGCGGACGTGGCGGCCCTCAAGGCGCTGGACGCCGAGCTGGCGTACGAACTGAAGGTCTCCGGGCGAGCGCCCTGGCAGGTCCTCGCGGGCGCGGCCGAGGGCGCGGGGCTGGGCGGCGCCCTGCTTTACGACGACGCGCCGTACGGAGTGGGCTACTTGGTGGCGGCCTGGTCGTAGCAGCCCTTTCCGAGAAAGTCGCCGCTCCTTGGGCCGTACGGGCCTGAGGGCGGCCCGCGGACGTGGTTCTCAGGCCCGTACGCGCCCTGAACACGGCGGACGGCCGGAAGCCCTGAGCGCGTCCCGGCCGTCCGCCGATGTGTGTTCTTCAGGATGCCGGAGGCGGGGTCGGCGCGTCCGGCGGAGGCGTGGTCCCGCTACTGTCCTTGTGCGCGAGTCGGTCCATGGCGCCCTTGGCCTTGCCCGTGCCCGTCTGGATCTTGTCGCTGTACTTGTGCTTGGTCTTTTCGTCGACCATCTTCGCGGCCTTGTCCAGACCATGACTGACCTTGTCCCCGTGCTGCTGCGCGAGGTCCGAGACCTTGTCCTTGGCAGGCGCCATCTTGGCTTTGAGATTGTCCAGGAGACCCATGGTCCACCTTCCCTCGCGGGCCAGTTACTTGCGGGCGCCCTCGTCGGCCTCATTGTCGGCGGCCTGGTCGGCGGTCTGCTGCTTGGGGATCTCGGCGTCCTCCGTGGTGGCGGCCTCGGCGGTTTCCTCCGCCGCGGCCTCGCCCTCCGTCTCGGACGAACCCTTCGCTTCTTCCGCCACCTCCGCCTCGGACTCGGCCGTCAGTGCGGCGGCCTGAGCCTCGGCGGTTGACGCCTCCTCCGTAGCCTTCGACCTCCGGAGAAGTCGTGCAAAAACGCCCATATCCACTCCATACGTTACTCGTGAGGGCGAAATCCCGCGTTGCCCGGTGCGTCCCATTGCGTCGCCCGGGTCACCGGCTCTCGCAAACCGGCGGCTGGAACCTCGCAACAGGCAACGACACCGGACCCGTGGCGTCACGTAGCTCGTTCGAGAACGGTCCGTGAGGTTTGCGAGACTGGGGCAGTGAGTAGCGCACCCCCCGCCCCCCGAGTCATCGCCGTCGTCGGACCAACCGCGGCCGGAAAGTCCGATCTGGGCGTTTTCCTCGCCCAACGTCTCGGAGGCGAGGTCGTCAATGCCGACTCCATGCAGCTGTACCGAGGGATGGACATCGGCACCGCCAAGCTGACGCCCGAGGAACGCGGTGGAATCCCCCATCACCTCCTGGACATCTGGGACGTGACGGTCACGGCCAGCGTCGCCGAGTACCAGCGGCTCGCCCGCGCCCGCATCGACGCCCTGCTCGCCGAGGGCCGCTGGCCGATCCTGGTGGGCGGCTCCGGGCTGTACGTCCGGGGGGCCGTCGACAACCTGGAGTTCCCCGGCACCGATCCGCAGGTGCGGGCCCGCCTGGAGGAGGAGCTGACACTGCGCGGCACGGGCGCGCTGCACGCGCGGCTGGCCATGGCCGACCCCGAGGCGGCCCAGGCGATCCTGCCCAGCAACGGCCGCCGCATCGTCCGCGCCCTCGAAGTCATCGAGATCACCGGGAAGCCCTTCACGGCCAACCTTCCGGGCCACGACTCCATCTACGACACCCTCCAGATCGGCGTCGACGTGACGCGCCCCGAACTCGACGAGCGCATCACGCGCCGGGTCGACAGAATGTGGGAGGCGGGGCTCGTCGATGAGGTACGCGCGCTGGAGACGCACGGCTTGCGCGCGGGGCGCACGGCGTCGCGTGCGCTCGGGTATCAGCAGGTGCTCGCGGCGCTCGCGGGGGAGTGCACCGAAGACGAGGCGCGCGCCGAGACCGTGCGCGCCACCAAGCGCTTCGCGCGCCGGCAGGATTCCTGGTTCCGGCGCGACCCGCGGGTGCATTGGCTCAGTGGGGCTGCGGCGGATCTCACAGAACTCCCCGAGCTCGCAATGGCGTTGGTCGAACGACCGGTCACAGCCTGATCACGTCATGGCATCGGGACGCTCCGGCCGTCATCCCGTCCTCTGAGGCCGTGCCATCATCGAGCTTCGATCGACCAGTGAAGTCCGAGTTGGGAGGGCGCGTGGCGATGGAGGCCGGCCCTCGCGACACTGCACGAGACACTGAGCACGGCATCGATCCGGACGGGGATCGTCCGAGCATCGGTCCGGACGTGGAGCCTCTCGGCATCGATCCGGACGGGGAACGTCCGGGCACCGATGCCGACGGGGAGCGGCTGAGTTCCGACGGCCCCGAGGACACTCCGGGCGTGGTGACCGCCGACGGGCCCGAGCCCGACGCCATGTCCCCGGAGCCCGAGGTAGAGGTCGAGCTGCGCCCGCAGCGCAGGCTGCGCATCTGGCAGCTCGCGCCCATCGTGGCGCTGGCCGCGATCGGCTCGCTGATGTTCGCCTTCCCGCTGGCCTTCGAGTTCGGTGACGGCGGCGCCGTGGTCGCCATGCTCGGCCTGCTGATCTGCTCGTGCGCCGCGGGCTGGGGCATGATGGCCGCCCGCCGGGTCGGCTACACCTGGCCGGGCTTCCCGCAGCGGGGCTCCGGCCGCCGCCCGGACTGGCGGGTGGTGATCGCGTACGTCGTGGTGGTCGCGGCGGTGGCGGTGCTCGCCGTGTGGCGCGTGGCCCGGCTGCGCTGACTCCCTGGGCGGGCCGACGGCTCCCCTAGGCGCCCGTGCAGCTCGGCGCCCGCGCAGGTCGGAGTGTCGTACCGACCCCGTACGATCGAGGAATGAGCACGCGGATCGCCTTCCTCAAGGGCCACGGGACCGAGAACGACTTCGTGATCATCCCGGACCCGGACAACGCCATCGACCTGTCCCCGGCCGCCGTCGCCGCCCTGTGCGACCGCCGCGCCGGCATCGGCGGTGACGGTCTGCTGCATGTCGTACGGTCCGCCGCGCATCCCGAGGCCAAGGACATGGCGGCCGAGGCGGAGTGGTTCATGGACTACCGCAATGGCGACGGCTCGACCGTGGAGATGTGCGGCAACGGAGTGCGTGTCTTCGCGCGCTACCTCCAGCGCGCCGGACATGTGCTCGAAGGGGACATCGCGGTCGCGACGCGAGGGGGTGTGAAGACCGTGCACCTCGCCAAGGACGGAGACGTCACCGTCGGCATGGGCAGGGCGCTCCTCCCCGAAGGGGGCGTCACGGTGAGCGTCGGCGAGCGCAGCTGGCCCGCCCGCAACGTGAACATGGGCAACCCGCACGCCGTCGCCTTCGTGGACGACCTCGCGCAGGCGGGCGATCTGTTCGCGCCGCCGCCGTTCACCCCGGCATCGGCGTACCCGCAAGGGGTCAACGTCGAGTTCGTGGTCGACCGGGGTCCGCGCCATGTCGCCCTGCGCGTCCACGAGCGCGGCGCCGGGGAGACCCGGTCGTGCGGCACGGGCGCGTGCGCCGTGGCCGTCGCCGCGGCCCGCCGCGACGGCGCCGACCCGGCGGTGACCGGCACCCCGGCGACGTACACCGTCGACGTGCCCGGCGGACGCCTGGTGATCACCGAGCGCGCGGACGGCGAAATCGAGATGACGGGCCCCGCGGTGATCGTCGCCGAGGGCGAGATCGACGGCGCGTGGTTCGACGCCGTGGGCCGCTGATCTTTTCGGGCTCAGTGTCGTGGCGTGTTGAGTCCCTCTCGGGCTCGGTCCCGTGGCTTGCTGAGCCCCCTCTTGGGCTCGGTGCCGTCGCCTGTTGAGCCCTCTTGGACTCGGTGCCGCGGATTGCTGAGTCACCCTCCGACTCGGTGCGTCGCACTGCTGAGCCCCTCGCGGATCAGGCGCCGTAGATCTCTTAGCCCCTTCCGGGCTTGGTGCCACGGCTGCTGAGTCTCTTTCAGGCCGCTGGCTGTACCTGCTGGCCACCCTTCCAAAAGTTCGAAACCGTAAACTCCTGAACCGTCGCTCGAATGGGTGATCCGTTTCACGCTCGGCGAGAGGCGGTCAGCCGCGCGTGTTGGGCTCGGTAGCATCAAGCACCGGCCCGGACGGGGGATCGACACCATCCCCTGAGCCGTGTACGCCATGGGGCACCCGTCCGCCGGTCTACGCAGCCGGAGGTGCCCATGAGTGCGGAGGCGACGAATCCCGCCACGCCAGGCCCTGCAACGCCCGCCGCGCACCGCAGGAAGGGCCGTCCCCGCATCGATCTGCGCCGCCTGGGCCGCGCCGCGCTGCTCGGCCCCGCGGCCCGCGACCGGCTGCCCGACGCGATCGGCCATGTGGCCGAGGCCCACCGCGCCCATCACCCCGACGCCGACCTGGAACCACTGCGCCGGGCCTACGTCCTGGCCGAGTCCTCGCACCGCGGTCAGATGCGCAAAAGCGGTGAGCCGTACATCACGCATCCGCTGGCGGTGACCCTGATCCTCGCCGAACTCGGCGCGGAGACCACGACGTTGACCGCCTCCCTGCTCCACGACACTGTCGAGGACACGGAAGTGACGCTCGATCAGGTGCGGCAGGAGTTCGGCGACGAGGTCTGTTACCTGGTCGACGGCGTCACGAAGCTGGAGAAGGTCGACTACGGCGCCGCCGCCGAGCCCGAGACGTTCCGCAAGATGCTGGTCGCCACTGGCAACGACGTCCGCGTGATGTCGATCAAACTGGCGGACCGGCTGCACAACATGAGGACCCTCGGCGTCATGCGCCCCGAGAAACAGGCGCGGATCGCCAAGGTGACCAGGGATGTGCTGATCCCGCTCGCCGAGCGGCTCGGCGTCCAGGCGCTCAAGACCGAGCTGGAGGATCTCGTCTTCGCGATCCTCCACCCCGAGGAGTACCAGCACACCAGGGAGCTGATCGTCGGCAACGCCGCGCGCGACGACGACCCGCTCGAGGAGATCGCCGAAGAGGTGCGCGCGGTCCTGCGTGACGCCGGGATCCAGGCCGAAGTCCTCATAAGGCCACGGCACTTCGTCTCGGTGCACCGCGTGTCGCGCAAGCGGGGCCCCATGCGCGGCGCCGACTTCGGACGGCTCCTGGTGCTGGTGAACGAGGACGCCGACTGCTACGGAGTCCTAGGCGAGCTGCACACCTGCCTCACTCCCGTGGTCTCGGAGTTCAAGGACTTCATCGCCGTACCCAAGTTCAACCTGTACCAGTCGCTGCACACGGCCGTCGCGCGCGGCGACGGCGAGGTCGCCGAAGTCCTCATCCGCACCCATCAGATGCACAAGGTCGCCGAGGCCGGAGTCATCGCGCTCGGCAATCCCTACGCTCCTCCTTCGGAGGAGCAGGCGGACGGCGAACGCCCGGTGGACGGCGAGCGGGTGGACCCCACCTGCCCCGGCTGGCTCTCCCGGCTGCTCGACTGGCAGCGAGGCGCGCCGGACCCGGACACGTTCTGGTCCACGCTGCGTGAAGACCTCGCCCAGGACCGCGAGATCACCGTCTTCCGCGCCGACGGTGGCTCGTTGGGCCTTCCGGAGGGCGCCAGTTGCGTGGACGCGGCGTACGCGCAGTACGGCGAGGACGCGCACGCCTGCATCGGCGCACGCGTCAACGGCCGCCTGGCGACGCTGAGTACGGTCCTGAGGGACGGCGACACCGTGCAGCTCCTCATGGGCCAGGACCCCGCCTCGGAGCCTTCCAGGGAGTGGCTGGAGCACGCGCACACGCCCGCCGCGCGGATCGCCATCCAGCGCTGGCTGGCCGCGCATCCCTCTTCCGACGACGAGGAGACCTCCGAGGCCCCGGCCGCGGCTCCCCGGCCGGCCGTCGAGACGCCCGTCGCACGGCCCGCCGCCAACGCCGTCGTCGACCAGCCGGGCGCCTCCGTGCGCCTCGCCGGCTGCTGTACCCCAGTACCGCCCGACGAGGTGACCGGCTTCGTCGTGCGTGGGGGAGTGGTGACCGTCCACCGCGTGGAGTGCGCCGGAGTGGAGCGCATGAAGAGCGGGGGGCGCGCGGAGGTCGCCGTGCGCTGGGGGGACACCACCGAGTGTCGCGTCACGCTGGTCGCCGAGTCCTTCGGGCGCCCGCATCTGCTCGCCGACCTCACCGAAGCCATCGCCCTGGAGGGAGTCGCGATCGTCTCGGCGACGGTGGAGCCCCCCAGCCAGCAGCGCGTTCGGCACACATACACGCTCCAACTCCCGGATGCGGCACACCTTCCTGGCCTGATGCGCGCGATGCGCAACGTACCGGGGGTGTACGACGTGACTCGGGCCCAGCATCAGGCGGCGTCCGCGCAATGAGCATCCGTAACCAGATGGCGGCGCAGTGATCCTCTGTAGTCACGTGTCGGGCGGCGCAGTGATCCTCTGTAGTCACGTGTCGGCGGCGCAGTGATCCTCTGTAGTCACGCGTCGGTGCGCAGTGAGCGTCCGTAGTCACACGCCGACCGCGTGATCAGCCTCCGCCCAGGCGTTGGCCGCGTAGTGACCCTCGGTGACCAAGCGAGGGGCCACGTGCTCAGCCTCCGCAATCACGGCTTCGGCCGCGTCATGAGACCAGCGACCAGGCGGCGCCGCCCACTCAGCCGCCGCAATCAGGCACCCGCCCGCGCAACAAGCCCACATCCCGACGACCCGTTCGGGTGGGCGAGGCGCGAGTCGCCGCTGTGGAGCGGGCGCGCGCTGGTAGCGGTGGTCCATGCTGCCCTACCTCCGCCCCAGGCCCCCACGCTCCCGGACCCGCCGTATCAAGGCCGCCCTGCTCGCCTCGGCCGTCTCCGTCTGCCTGATCGCCGCGAGCGCCCCGTCCCCGGCCACGCCTCTCGGCGTCGGCGACCGTCTCTTCCCCCATCTGGGCAACCCCGGATACGACGTCGAGTCGTACGACCTCGCCTTCAGCTACCCCGGCACCAACGACAAGCCGCTCGCGGCCGTCACCACGATCAAGGCCATCACGTCCGCCCCGCTCGACCGCATCAACCTCGACTACGCGCACGGAACAGTGGCATCGGTCGAGGTCAACGGGGCGCGTGCAGCGTTCACCAGCGCCGGAGAGGACCTGGTGGTGACGCCCGCGGAACCGGTGCCCGCGGGCAGCTGGCTGCGGATCGTCGTGCACCACACCAGCGACCCGGTGACCGCGGCGAACCAGGACGGCGGCTGGGTGCGGACCAAGGACGGGCTGGCGATGGCCAACCAGGCCGACGCCGCGCATCTGGTCTTCCCGTGCAATGACCACCCCTCCGACAAGGCGATGTTCACCATCCACGTCACCGCTCCCAACGGGTACACGGCCGTGGCCAACGGTCTGCCCGAGGGAGCGGAACGTACCCGCCGGTCCACCACGTGGACGTACCGGACGCGGCACCCCATGGCCACCGAGCTGGCCCAGGTGTCCATCGGCCGCTCCGCCGTCCTGCACCGGGCCGGGCCGCACGGTCTGCCCGTACGCGATGTCGTGCCCAGCAAGGACCGCCAAACGCTCGAACCGTGGCTCAAGAAGACGCCCGACCAGATCGCCTGGATGGAGGGGAAGGTCGGCCCGTACCCCTTTGAGACGTACGGACTGCTCATGGCCGAGGCGCAGACCGGCTTCGAACTGGAGACACAGACACTTTCTCTCTTCGAGAGAAAGCTCTTCACCGAGTCCACGTACCCGAAGTGGTACATCGAGTCGATCATGGTGCATGAGCTGTCGCACCAGTGGTTCGGTGACAGCGTCAGCCCGCGCACCTGGTCCGACCTGTGGCTGAACGAGGGGCACGCCACCTGGTACGAGGCCCTGTACGCCGAGGAGAAGGCGCACAAGCCCATGGAGGCGCGGATGAAGGCGGCCTACAAGGCGTCCGACTCCTGGCGGGCCGCCGGAGGGCCGCCCGCGGCGCCCAGGACTCCCAAGCCCGGCCAGAAGATCAGCATCTTCCGGCCGAACGTCTACGACGGCGCGGCGCTGGCCCTGTACGCGCTGCGCCAGGAGATCGGGCGCCCCGCGTTCGAACGCCTGGAGCGGACGTGGGTGAGCGTCCACCGTGACGGCGATGCCTCGACGGCCGACTTCGTGCACCTCGCGTCCGCCGTCGCGGCTCGCGACCTGAGCGGGTTCTTCAAGGCCTGGCTGTACGACGAGAAGACGCCGCCGATGCCAGGGCATCCGGACTGGAAGAGCGAAGCCCCACAGGCGCGTAAGGGCGCCTGATAAGTCGGATGACGAGGCGGGCCGAGCCGTGCGACCATCCTCCAGTCGGCGGCCCGGCCCCTCGAAGGGTTGGCCCGGCGGAAACCGGGAATCTCCCGGAGGCCTCGGGCGTTGTTACCACTGACGAGCGGCGTCCGTCGCCGCATCGCTCTCTCCATCGACGTAAGGATCCAATGACCTCCTCTTCTTCCCCTTCCCAGGACGCGCAGAGCTTCGCGCAGAACTACCCCGAAGGTCTTCGGGCCGATGCCCTGATGGAAGAGGACGTCGCCTGGAGCCACGAGATCGACGGAGACCGGGACGGCGACCAGTTCGACCGCTCCGAGCGCGCGGCCCTGCGCCGCGTGGCGGGCCTCTCCACCGAGCTCGAGGACGTCACCGAGGTCGAGTACCGACAGCTCCGCCTGGAGCGCGTGGTGCTCGTCGGTGTCTGGACCTCGGGAACCATTCAGGACGCGGACAACTCGCTCGCCGAGCTGGCGGCCCTCGCGGAGACCGCGGGAGCGCTCGTGCTCGACGGCGTCGTCCAGCGCCGCGACAAGCCCGACGCGGCCACCTACATCGGTTCCGGCAAGGCCAATGAGCTGCGGGACATCGTCCTGGAGACCGGCGCGGACACCGTGATCTGCGACGGTGAGCTGAGCCCGGGCCAGCTCATCCACCTCGAAGACGTCGTCAAGGTCAAGGTCATCGACCGTACGGCCCTGATCCTCGACATCTTCGCCCAGCACGCCAAGTCCCGAGAGGGCAAGGCTCAGGTCGCGCTCGCGCAGATGCAGTACATGCTGCCGAGGCTGCGAGGCTGGGGTCAGTCGCTGTCCCGCCAGATGGGCGGCGGCAAGGGCGGCGGCCTCGCCACCCGTGGTCCCGGTGAGACCAAGATCGAGACGGACCGGCGTCGTATCCGCGAGAAGATGGCGAAGATGCGCCGGGAGATCGCGGACATGAAGACGGGCCGCGAGATCAAGCGCCAGGAGCGCCGCCGCAACAAGGTGCCCTCGGTCGCCATCGCCGGATACACCAACGCGGGCAAGTCCTCCCTGCTCAACCGCCTCACCGGCGCGGGCGTGCTCGTCGAGAACGCGCTGTTCGCGACCCTCGACCCGACCGTGCGCCGGGCCGAGACCCCGAGCGGGCGGCTGTACACGCTGGCCGACACGGTCGGTTTTGTACGGCACCTGCCGCACCACCTGGTCGAGGCGTTCCGCTCCACCATGGAGGAGGTCAGCGCCTGTGACCTGATCCTGCACGTGGTGGACGGCTCGCACCCGGCGCCGGAGGAGCAGCTGGCCGCCGTGCGCGAGGTCGTCCGCGATGTCGGCGCGACGAAGGTGCCCGAGATCGTGGTGATCAACAAGGCGGACGCGGCCGACCCGCTGGTGCTCCAGCGTCTGATGCGGATCGAGAAGCGTTCCATCGCGGTCTCGGCCCGTACGGGCCAGGGCATCGCCGAGCTGCTCGCGCTCATCGACAACGAGCTGCCACGCCCCTCGGTCGAGATCGAGGCGCTCGTGCCGTACACGCACGGCAAGCTCGTCGCACGCGCGCACAACGAGGGCGAGGTGATCTCCGAGGAGCACACCCCGGAGGGCACGCTGCTCAAGGGGCGGGTGCACGAGGAACTGGCGGCGGACCTCGCGCCGTACGTTCCGGCGCCGGCGCTCTAGTCCGCACGCACGACGGCCCGCCCCCTGACATAAGGGGGCGGGCCGTCGCCGTACGCGCGCGTACGGGGCCGCCTACCGACCGCCGTACTCCTCGCTCATGTTCTCGTAGAGCGCCTTGGCGCCCGCTCCAAGCTGCGGTCCCGCCAGCCAGGTGTTGTCGGACGGGCCGATCGAGGTGTTCGAGACGAGCTTCGTCCGGCCGTCGACGACGCGGAACCAGCCGCCGCCGGAGGAACCGCCCGTCATGGTGCACCCGATGCGGTACATCGTCGGCAGGGCAGGATCCAGCGAGAGACGGCCGGGCTGGTCGACGCACTTGAACATGTTCAGGCCGTTGTACGGCGGGGCGGCCGGGTAGCCCCAGGCGCCCATGGCGCTGACGTTCTGGGCGGGCGGCGCGGAGAAGTCCACGTCCAGCGCGTTGCCGACCGTCTCCTCGAGGGACTTGGTGCCCTGCTCCGGCTTCACATGCAGCACGGCGTAGTCGTACGGGGCACCCGCGCCCCCCGTTTCGTCGCCACTGGAGATCCACTCGTTGGACGTCGAGGCCCAGTCCGCCCACCACTGGCCGTACGGCGCGATCTCCGACGCCGTGGCGTTGCCCAACTCGGCCTCGGACTTGCCCTGGTCGTTGTAGGAGGGCACGAAGGCGATATTGCGGTACCAGCCGCCGCTGCCGCCGGCGTGCACGCAGTGGCCCGCGGTCCACACGAGGTTGGACTTGCCCGGGTGGTTGACGTCCTTGATGACCGTGCCGGAGCAGACCATCGAGCCCTCGGGGGAGTCGAAGAAGACCTTGCCGACCGGGGCGGCGTACCGGTGGTACGGGGTCTTCTCGGCCGTGGCCTCGACCGGCGCGGGGTCCGGGTCGCTGACGCCCTGGTCGGCCGCCGCGTCCTTCGCCGAGATCGTCTTGTCGGGGTCCTTGGCGGACTTCATCCGCTCGGGCTTCCACAGCCCTTCGATCACCGGGTTGACGAAGTCCTTGGCCTCACTGAGCCATTTGTCCTTGTCCCAGTTCTTCCAGGCGCCGTTCTTCCACTGGTCGACATCGATGCCGTGCTCTTTGAGCTTGTTCTTGATGTCGTCCGGAATCTTGATCTTGTCGTCGCCGCTCTGGGACGCGGAGGCGGTGGAGGAACCTCCGCTCGCCTTGTCGTCACCGGAGTTGCAGGCGGTGGCGGTGAGCGCCAGAGCCGCGGCTAGGCCGGTGGCGGTGAGCAGGCGCCTTCGCCGGTGAGAGGAACGCATGGTGCTGTGACCCCCGTTGGAACTGTTCTGGCATGTCCTTGTCAGATGCGCGGCGGCTCCCCGGGGGAACCGCCGGACGCGACACCCCACTATGCCCGCGCAGTTGGGGACGAACGGCGGTGGGCCGGTGAAGGTTCCTGTGAGCAGGCCCACCGCCGTCTGTCCGAACCCTGTTATGCCCTTCGCGTCACTGCCCGGCGAACTTCTCGCTCACCGAGGCGTACACACCCTTGGCCACAGTGCCCAGGCGCGGGCCCGCCAGCCAGCCGAACTTGACCGGGCCGATCGAGGTGTTGGACACCAGTGCGGGCTTGCCGTCCGACCCCGTGGCCACCCAGCCGCCGCCCGACGAACCACCCGTCATGGTGCACCCGATGCGATACATCGTCGGGTCGGACTTCGTGACCGACAGCCGTCCCGGCTTGTCCGTGCACTGGTACAGCTTCTGACCGTCGAACGGTGCCGCCGCCGGGTAGCCGGTCGCCGTGATGCTCGACACCTTCGGCACGGCCGGGGCGTTGAAGTTCACCGGAAGCGCTGAACCGACCGTCTCCTCGAGCGACTTGCCGTCGCTGCCCTTCTCCGGCGTCACATGAAGCACGGCGAAGTCGTACGAGGCTCCCTGGCCGCCGGTCGAACCGCCCTGCTCGATCCACTGGTCGGAAGTCTGCGCCCAGTCGCTCCACCAGACGCCGTAGGGAGCGACCTCCTGCCGTGTGGCCTTCTGTAGCTGGGCGGCCGTCTTTCCGGAGTCGTTGTAGGAGGGCACGAAGGCGATGTTGCGGTACCAGCCGCCCTTCTTGCCGGCGTGCACGCAGTGGCCGGCGGTCCACACGAGGTTGGACTTGCCGGGGTGAGCCGGGTCCTCGACCACCGTCGCCGAGCAGACCATGGTGCCCTCGGGCGAGTCGAAGAACACCTTGCCCGCCTCGGGGACGTTGCGGTGGTACGCCGTCTTCACCGCCTGCGCGGTCACGGGAGCCGGTTGCGGATCGGTGACGCCCTGGTCACCGGAGAGGTCGTTGTCGTCGACGCCCTTGTCCTTGTCCGGGTCGTCGGCGCCGCGCATCCGGTCCGGGTCCCACAGCCCCTTGATGATCGGGTTGACGAAGTCGTCGGCCTCGCGCAGCCAGTCGTCCTTGTTCCAGTTCTTCCAGGCGCCGTTCTTCCACTTGTCGATGTCGATCCCGTGCTGCTTGAGCTTGTTCTTGATGTCGTCCGGGATCTTGATCTTGTCGTCGCCGCTCCGGGTCGCCGACGCGGTGGGTGCGCCGACCGCCTTGTCGTCGCCCGAGTTGCAGGCGGTGGCGGTCAGCGCCAGTGCGGCCGTGAGGCCGACGGCGGCCAGCACGGGGGAGGTTCCGTGGCGCGCGCTCCTCCCTCGACGAGCGGCGAAGGGCGGGCGTATGGATCGCATGGTGTAACTCCCCCTGGACGTCAGAGATCTGTGCGCTGCCTCAGCCGCTCGGTGCGGGAGCGGCCTTCGGTGATCATTCGGTATCGCCGAACGGCACCACAGACTATGCGGTTGCTGTGGGGGACATCCGACGGAACGGCAACGGTTCCGTCACGGCAAGGATCTTCGACTCACCCGCTTCCCCACGCGGGCGGCGTCGTTGGTACGTACGGGGGACCTGCCATCTGCGTTCAGAGCCCCCTGCCAACTCGCCTTTGGACAGCGGGAGGACAGGTAGTCGTGGCCGTGACCGAGTCTGCGGTGGTGCCAGAGGTACCGACGGGGGCGCCCGGGGTGTCCGAGGGGGCGCGGGAGGCTGTTCCCGGAGTGTCTGAGGGGGCGGCGCGCGCGGCGCACGAGGGGATCTTGCGGCGCCAGTCGGCGCGCGAGTCGGCGGCGCGCACCTATGCGCGCGCCCTTCCGATCGTCCCCGTGCGGGCGCGCGGGCTGACGATCGAGGGTGCCGACGGGCGCCGCTATCTCGACTGCCTGTCGGGCGCCGGGACCTTGGCCCTCGGTCACAACCATCCAGTGGTCCTCGAAGCGATCAGAAAGGTCCTCGACTCGGGGGCGCCGCTGCACGTCCTCGACCTCGCCACGCCGGTGAAGGACGCCTTCACGACGGAGCTGTTCCGCACGCTTCCGCCGGAGTTCGCCGATCGGGCGCGGGTTCAGTTCTGCGGACCGGCCGGAACGGACGCGGTCGAGGCCGCCTTCAAACTGGTGCGCGCGGCGACGGGGCGCACCGGGATGCTCGCGTTCACCGGTGCGTACCACGGCATGACCGCGGGGGCGCTCGAGGCATCCGGGGGCGCGAGCGAGGTACGCGTCGCGCGCCTGCCCTATCCGCAGGACTACCGCTGCCCGTTCGGCATCGGGGGTGCGCGCGGTGCCGAACTCGCCGCGCGCTGGACCGAGTCCGTCCTCGACGACACCAAGTCAGGCGTACCGCGCCCCGCCGGGATGATCCTCGAACCCGTGCAGGGCGAGGGCGGGGTGATCCCCGCGCCCGACGACTGGATGCGCCGGATGCGCGAGATCACCGCGGCACGGTCCATCCCGCTGATCGCCGACGAGGTCCAGACCGGCGTGGGCCGGACCGGCACCTTCTGGGCGGTGGAACACAGCGGGATCACACCCGACGTGATGGTCCTGTCCAAGGCCATCGGCGGCAGCCTGCCCCTCGCCGTCGTCGTCTACCGCGACGACCTCGACGTCTGGCAGCCCGGCGCCCACGCGGGCACGTTCCGCGGCAACCAGCTCGCCATGGCCGCGGGCACCGCGACCCTCGCGTACGTCCGCGAGAACGGTCTCGCCGAGCGTGCCGGGACCGTGGGAGCCCGCATGCTGACCCAACTCCACAAGCTCGCCGAGGAGTTCCCCTGTATCGGCGACGTGCGCGGCCGGGGACTGATGATCGGCGTCGAACTCGTGGACCCCGAAGCGGCCCCGAATCCCGCCGCCGACGGCCCCCGGCCCGCCGCTCCCGCTCCCGAACTCGCCTCCGCCGTCCAACGAGAGTGCCTCCGCCGAGGCCTGATCGTGGAACTCGGCGGCCGCCGTTCGAGCGTGGTGCGTCTCCTCCCCCCTCTGACCATCAGCGACGAACAGACGACCGCGGTCCTCGACCGGCTCGCGGACGCGGTGGGGGCGGTGGCGCGTGGGGACTTGGGGCGGTGGCGGGCGCATTAGTGCCGGGGACCGCTCGTGGGCGTCGACATGCTCCGTACCGGACACCGGACACCGGAGGCCGGCCGTCGGGCGCCGGTCGTCGGCCGGCGGGGGTCGGCTGTTCACCCCGGCGGCCGACGGCAGGTCAGGCCCAGTACCGCTCAGAAACTCCGCCCTGCTCGCACAGAGAAACGAATCGCGGGTGGCCCGACACGCGCCAGTACCGCCCGGTTCATCACCACATGAACCGGATCGACCCCCTAGGAACTCTCGTGAACGCCACCCCCGCACCCGACGGACGTCCCCACGACCACGAGCGAACGGCCCGTGGGACAGGAACCCCGCACCTGCCAGTGGCCGAATCGGTCCCCCGGCAGAAGGAAAGGGCCCGCGAGTTCGAACGGCTGCGCGGCGCCACCGCCGATCTGCTGGAGCACCCCGACTCCCAGACCGCGGCCCAGGCCGCGGCGGTCGAGAACCTGCTGCGCTGCTGGGTGCGGGAGAACAACCTGCCCGCCCCAGATGACGGCACCCTCCGCATCCCCCTACCGGCCAGCGGCACCACACTCCTCGCACCGGTCCACTACTGGTCCGCCACTGGCTGGCACCGCTTCGGCCTCCCGTACCTCGCCGACGCTCCCGAGGAGGCACCGCCCGCGGACGCGGTCACGGTGGCGGCACTGTTCGCACGCCAAGCGGCGACAGGCACATCGGCAGCGATCATCGTTGACCCAGCGGACTCAGCGGCCGCCGTCGAACCGGCAGCCGCATCCGCGGGCGGGGCCCGAGCGGGAGCCGAGGCTGTCGCAACCGGCCCCGACACCCACGCCCCGCACAGCCCGACCGGTGACGGTGCCGACCTCGTCGCTCGCGTCGCCGACTCCGTTCGGCGCACCGCCCTGTTCATCAGTGACCGCAGACAACGCCCAGCCGACGAACCCGACCTCTTTCTCGCCGCTGAGCAAGCGCTTCTGCTCGGCCATCCGCTGCACCCCACACCGAAGGGCCGCGAAGGACTCTCCGAGGCGGAAGCTCAGGTCTACTCCCCGGAGTTGCGCGGATCCTTCCCCCTGCACTGGATGGCGGTCGCCCCCTCGGCGCTGGCGGCCGACTCGGCGTGGACGGAGCGCGGCCGCCCCGTCTTCGCGGAGCAGCTGACCGCGCGGCTGGCCGGCCCGGGACTGTCCCTGCCCGACGGCTACGCCGCCGCACTGCCGCTGCACCCCTGGCAGATGCGCGAGGTCCGGCACCGTCCAGAGACCGCGGCCCTGCTGGATTCCGGGCTGCTGCAGGACCTCGGTCCGCAAGGCTCCCCGTGGCAGCCCACCTCCTCGGTCCGTACCGTCTACCGCTCCGGCGCCGCCGCGATGCTGAAGCTGTCGCTGGGCCTGCGCATCACCAACTCCCGTCGCGAGAACCTCCGTAAGGAACTCCACCGCGGCGTGGAGGTCCACCGCCTGCTGCGAAGCGGCCTGTTCAAGCAGTGGCAGGCCGCCCACCCGGGCTTCGACATCGTCCGCGACCCGGCCTGGCTGGCCGTCAACGGCTCGGACGGCAGCCCGCTGCCCGGGCTTGACGTGGTGATCCGCCACAACCCGTTCAGCCCGACGGACGACGCTTGCTGCGTCGCGGGACTCGTCTCGCCCCGGCCGCACGCCCGAACGGGAGCAGGGGACCCTGCCCACGGGCGACCCCTGATGCGGTCCCGGCTCACCGAGATCGTCACGGGTCTCGCCGGCCGCACCGGCCGCCCGCGCGGCGCCGTCGCCACCGAGTGGTTCCTGCGCTATCTGGAGCAGGTCGTACGCCCTGTGCTCTGGCTGGACAGCGAGGCGGGCATCGCTCTGGAGGCTCACCAGCAGAACACCCTGCTTCTGCTGGACCCCGACGGCTGGCCCAAGGGCGCCCGCTACCGCGACAACCAGGGTTACTACTTCCGCGAGTCACGGCGCGCGGAACTCGACGCCCGGCTGCCCGGGATCGGCGCACACAGCGACACCTTCGTCTCCGACGACGTCACCGACGAACGCTTCGCCTACTACCTCGCCATCAACAACGTGCTCGGTCTCGTCGGCGCGTTCGGCTCCCAACGACTCGCCGACGAACAGCTGTTGCTCGCCGCCTTCCGCCGCTTCCTCGCCGACGTGGCCACCGGCCCGGACTGGCTGCGTACGCCCTTGCCCGCCCATCTGCTCGACTCACCCGTCCTGCGCTGCAAGGCCAACCTGCTGACCCGGCTGCACGGCCTCGACGAACTCGTCGGCCCCGTCGACACCCAATCCGTCTACGTCACCATCTCCAACCCCCTCCATTCCTGAGGAACATGACCCACCCCGTCTCCTGAGAGGAGCGTCGCCGTGCCTCCCACCGATGCGAGCGCCGACGCCGCAATCGCCCCCGCCGCCGAACTCGGCCCCGACACCGGCCCCCGCCCGGCCGCGGTTGCGAGCACGGACAGCGAGGACACCCTTGACCTGCGTCTCCCCGACGACTTCATCGCACTCTTCGCCGGGGAGGCCGAGGCTCAGCGCGGGAGCACGGGGAAAGCCGCGGGTGAGGCGCGAGGCGATGCTCCCGGAGAGGCCACGGGGGAGTACCGGGGCATGGCGGAGGTCGCCGCACCAGTCGCGCCCGTCGCGTCAGCCGGTGACGATCTGCTGGACCGTGTCGGCAGCTGGGGGTCGACCGCCACGCCCGTGGGCGTCTTCCACCTCGTCCCCGTGTGTCTCGAGCGGGACCTCCCACTGATCACCCGTTGGATGAACGACCCTGCCGTCGCGGCGTTCTGGGAACTGGCGGGACCCGAGTCCGTGGCAGAGGAGCATCTGCGCCTGCAGCTCGACGGCGACGGACGAAGTGTCCCCTGCCTCGGAGTGCTGGACGGCACCCCGATGAGCTACTGGGAGATCTACCGCGCGGATCTCGACCTCCTGGCCCGCCACTACCCCGCCCGACCGCACGACACCGGTGTCCACCTCCTCATCGGCGGTGTCGCCAACCGTGGGCGAGGGCTCGGCTCGGCCCTCCTCAGAGCTGTCGCCGACCACGTACTGGACAAGCGCCCCTCCTGCGCTCGCGTCGTCGCCGAACCCGACCTTCGCAACACCCCCTCCGTCTCCGCTTTCCTGAGCGCCGGCTTCCGGTTCTCCGCCGAGGTCGATCTGCCCGACAAGCGGGCAGCCCTCATGGTCCGAGACCGGGCCCTGCGCGATCTGTTGTAGCGCCGTCACTCTTGGTAACTCCACTCGTCCCGATCCAGTTCCCCGTCGAGGAGTTCCCGTGCTGAATTGGTCCGCCGCCCCGGCCTCCGCAGAGACCCCCGCCTTGTACGACCCCCCTGAACTGCGCAAAGACCTCTGGGAGCAGGCCGGCCGCCGCCTGCTCGCCAAGATGATCGCCGAGTTCGCGTACGAGGGGATCATCGAACCGGAGCACGCGGCCTCGTCCTCGGACCCCGTCCCCTCCCCGGCCTCGGGCTCGAACGCGGTCCTCTCCCCGGCCTCGGTCCCGAACCCGGTCCCATCCCCGGCCCCATCCCCGGCCTCGTCCCCGGACCCAGTCCCATCCCCTGCCTCGTCCCCTGCCTCGTCCCCGGACCCAGTCCCGCCCCCTGCCCCCGTCCCGAACCGGACAGGGCAACCGATCTCCACCGGCGGCCGCAGCACCCCGTACGCCCTCCGCCTCGACGCCGGCGGAATGCTGTCGTTCCGCGCTCGCCGCACCGCGTACGACAGTTGGCGTGTGGAACCCGAATCGCTCCGCCTCACGGAGGGCGGGGCGGAGCCTCGGCCCTTCACCGACCCGGTCGGCTTCCTCACCCGGGCCCGCGGCACGCTGGGACTCGACGGAGCGACGCTCGGCCATGCCATTCGCGAGCTGAGCACCACGCTCGCCGCGGACGTGCGCCTTGCCGACGACGCCCTCGCCGCGGCCGAGCTGGCCGATCTGGGATACGCGGAACTGGAAGGCCACCAGACCGGGCACCCCTGGATCGTGCTGAACAAGGGCCGCCTCGGCCTCTCCGCGCGAGACGCCGCAGGCTGGGCGCCGGAGGCCCGACGCGCGACGGCCCTTCCTTGGATCGCGGTGCACACCACGCTCGCCACCTACAGAGGCGTAACGGGGCTCGACACCGCGGAAGACCTCTACGCGCGCGAAATCACCCCCGCAACAAGGGGGTCCTTCGACGCGGTGCTCCGCGCGCGCGGGCTCGCACCGGAGTCGTACCTCTATCTGCCTGTGCACCCCTGGCAGTGGGACGACGTCGTGCTGCCCCTCTTCGCAGGCCACGTCGCCGAGGACGTGATCGTGCCGCTGCACTCGGACGGTGATCTGCGCCTGCCCCAGCAGTCGATCCGTACGTTCCTCAACGTCTCGCGCCCCGACCGGCACACCGTGAAACTCCCGCTGTCCGTCCTCAACACCCTGGTGTGGCGCGGCCTGCCCACGGAACGGACACTGGCGGCGCCCGCAGTCACCGCCTGGATCCACGGCCTGCGCGACGCCGATCCGTTTCTGCGCGACACCTGCGGGGTGATCCTGCTCGGTGAGGTCGCCTCGGTGACCGTCGGACATCCCGTGTACGACGGCCTCCCCGAAGTGCCCTATCAGTACAAGGAGCTGCTGGGAGCGATCTGGCGCGAGCCGGTGTCCCGCCATCTGGCCGCCGGTGAACGTGCCCGCACCCTGGCCGCCCTTCTGCACACCGACCCGCAGGGGCGTGCCTTCACAGCGCAGCTGGTGGACCGCTCAGGGGTGGCCTCTGACGTCTGGTTGCGCCGGCTCTTCGCCGCCCTGCTGCCGCCGCTGCTGCACTGCCTCTATCGGTACGGCACTGTGTTCAGCCCACACGGAGAGAACACGATCGTTGTCTTCGACGACCATGACGTACCGATCCGGATCGCGATGAAGGACTTCGTGGACGACGTCAACGTGAGCGCGGATCCCCTCCCCGAGCACGCCTCCATGCCGGACGACGTACGGCGGGTGCTGCTCACGGAGCCACCCGCGTTCCTGATCCAGTTCATCCATTCCGGGCTCTTCGTAGGAGTGTTCCGCTATCTGGCACCGCTCTGCGAAGAGCAACTGGGCGTCCCGGAGGACGAGTTCTGGTCCCTCGTACGAGCGGAGATCATCCGCTACCAGACGCGCTTTCCCGAGCTCAAGGAGCGTTACGAGATGTTCGACCTGCTCACCCCCCGTATCGAGCGCCTGTGCCTGAACCGCAACCGACTACACCTCGACGGCTACCGTGACCGCCCCGAGCGCCCGCACGCCGCCGTTCACGGCACCGTCCCGAACCCCCTTCACCAGCCTTGATCACGCCGCCCGCACCCGTCTTGATCACGTCCCTCGGCCCCGCCTTGATCGCCCGATTGTCAGTGGGGCCCCGTAGGCTGGCAACGCTATGACACAGCCCTCACTCCCCGAACTCCTGCATGCTGCCGTCACTGCCGTCGGCGGCACGGAGCGCCCTGGCCAGGTGACCATGGCCGAAGCCGTCGCGGGCGCCATCGACGACAGCTCCCACCTGCTGGTCCAGGCGGGCACCGGCACCGGCAAGTCGCTCGGCTATCTGGTCCCCGCGCTGGCGCACGGAGAGCGGGTGGTCGTGGCGACCGCCACGCTGGCGCTCCAGCGGCAGCTCGTGGAGCGGGACCTGCCGCGCACCGTCGACGCGCTGCACCCGTTGCTGCGCCGCCGCCCCGAGTTCGCGATGCTCAAGGGCCGGTCGAACTATTTGTGCCTGCACCGCCTGCACGAGGGCGTGCCGCAGGACGAGGAAGAGGGCCTCTTCGACCAGTTCGAGGCGGCCGCACCCACCAGCAAGCTGGGCCAGGACCTGCTGCGGCTGCGGGACTGGTCGGACGAGACCGAAACCGGCGACCGCGACGCCCTCACCCCCGGTGTGTCCGATCGCGCCTGGGCGCAGGTGTCCGTGTCGTCCCGGGAGTGCCTGGGCGCCACCAAGTGCGCCTACGGAGCCGAGTGCTTCGCGGAGATGGCACGGGAGCGCGCCAAGCTCGCCGAGGTCGTGGTCACCAACCACGCGCTGCTCGCGATCGACGCCATCGAGGGCGCGCCGGTCCTCCCACAGCACGAGGTGCTGATCGTCGACGAGGCCCATGAGCTGGTCTCCCGAGTCACCGGCGTCGCGACCGGCGAGCTCAGTCCCGGACAGGTCAACCGAGCCGTCCGCCGAGCCGCGAAGCTCGTCAACGAGAAGGCCGCCGACCAGCTCCAGACCGCAGCCGAAGGGTTCGAGCGAGTCATGGAGCTGGCGTTGCCGGGACGCCTGGAGGAGATCCCGGAGGACCTCGGGTACGCGCTGATGGCGCTGCGCGACGCCGCCCGCACGGTGATCTCGGCGATCGGCTCCACCCGCGACAAGTCCGTCCAGGACGAGGACGCGGTGCGTAAGCAGGCCCTGGCCGCCGTGGAGAGCGTGCACGACGTGGCGGAGCGCATCACCAACGGCTCCGAATGGGACGTCGTCTGGTACGAGCGCCACGACCGCTTCGGTGCGTCGCTGCGTGTCGCTCCCATGAACGTGTCGGGGCTGCTCAGGGAGAAGCTCTTCGCCGACCGCTCCGTCGTCCTGACCTCCGCGACGCTGAAGCTCGGCGGCGACTTCAACGGAGTGGGAGCCTCACTGGGGCTGGCACCGGAGGGGACCGAGGGCGAGGATCTTCCGCAGTGGAAGGGCGTCGATGTCGGCTCGCCCTTCGACTATCCCAAGCAGGGCATCCTCTATGTCGCCAAGCACCTGTCGCGCCCCGCGCGGGACGGCGACCGCACAGACATGCTGGACGAGCTGACGGAGCTGATCCGGGCCGCCGGCGGTCGTACGCTCGGTCTGTTCTCCTCGATGCGGGCCGCCCAGCTCGCGGCCGAGGAGCTACGGACGCGTATCCCCGAGTACCCCATCCTGCTGCAGGGCGAGGAGACACTCGGCGAGCTGATCAAGAACTTCGCCGCCGACTCGAAGACCTGCCTCTTCGGCACGCTCTCGCTCTGGCAGGGCGTGGATGTCCCGGGTCCCAGCTGTCAGCTGGTCGTCATGGACAAGATTCCCTTCCCACGCCCCGATGATCCGCTGATGAGCGCCCGCCAGAAGGCGGTAGAGGACAACGGCGGCAATGGCTTCATGGCCGTGGCCGCCACCCACGCCGCGCTCCTGATGGCCCAGGGCGCAGGCCGTCTCGTACGAGCGTCCGGTGACCGGGGAGTCGTCGCCGTACTGGACCAGCGCCTGGCCACGGCCCGCTACGGCAGCTACCTGAAGGCGTCCCTCCCCGACTTCTGGTACACGACGGATCGCAACCAGGTCCGCAGATCACTCGCCGCGATCGACGAGACGGCCCGGAAGGCGGAAACCGCGTAGCGCCTCGGGCGGCGGCAGCGGTGATGAGCTCGCCGACGCCACGGGTCGGCCCGCCGCCCACGAGGTGCGCGGAGCGAGACGGACCGCCACAACGGACGTTCCCGAGAGCAGCCCACTGCTCCACCGCTCGGACGTTCCCGAGAGCAGGTCCACCCGGCCCACCGCTCGACGTCCCCGCGAGCAGCCCACTGCTCCACCGCTCGGACGTCCCCGCGAGCAGCCCACTGCTCCACCGCACAGACGTCCCCGAGAGCAGGTCCACCGGCCCACCCCCCCGCTGCACGAAAGTCGCGCCGCGAGCAGGCCAACCTGCAGCCTCGGCCTGCTGGCCGGGAAGCGAAGCGTATGCAGGCGGCCGTCGGCGGAGAGGTGAAACCGTGCGCCCCCGTAGGGCTGAGATTGTGCGCCGGAGTCGCCGCCTGGGGAGCACATCGCACGTTCCCCGTCCGGGGGGAGCGAACCGCGGGCCTCGCAAGCAAGCGCGCACATCACGCAGACACCCAGGCCGGCAGTGCACCGCAGGTCCACTCCGCCGGGGGAGGGAAACGGGGAACGAACCACAGCTCACAGCCCACCGAGCACGGGCAGGACCCTGCGCTCCCAGGCCACCTGCCTGGGCACCGAACGCCCCGCCCGGGACTGAACCAACCGTCCCCTCCGGGACTGAACCGCCCCCGCCAAGGCCCTCGGCCAGAAAAACGCACAGGGCCCCGGAACCGGCGCAGTTGGTCCCGGGGCCCGGTCAGGGGCGGGGCGGTGCGGCCCGCCCGACGCGGGTGTTACACCCGCCGCAGTACTGCCACGACCTTGCCGAGGATGGTTGCCTCGTCGCCGGGGATCGGCTGGTACGCGGAGTTGTGCGGCAGCAGCCACACATGCCCGTCCTCGCGCTTGAAGCGCTTCACCGTGGCTTCGCCTTCCAGCATCGCGGCCACGATGTCGCCGTTCTCGGCGACCGGCTGGCGGCGGACCGTCACCCAGTCCCCGTCACAGATGGCGGCCTCGATCATCGAGTCACCGACGACCTTCAGAACGAACAGTTCGCCGTCACCGACCAGCTGGCGCGGGAGAGGGAAGACGTCCTCGACCGACTCCTCGGCGAGGATCGGGCCACCGGCGGCGATACGGCCGACGAGCGGCACATACGACGCGGCCGGCTTGCCCGCCGTGTCCGTGGGCTGCACCGACGACTGGTCGGAGCCGCGGACCTCATACGCCCGCGGGCGGTGCGGGTCACGGCGCAGGAAGCCCTTGCGCTCCAGCGCCATCAGCTGATGTGCGACGGAGGAGGTGCTGGAGAGGCCGACAGCCTGTCCGATCTCCCGCATCGACGGCGGGTAGCCGCGCCGCTGCACGGAGTCCCTGATGACCTCGATCACTCGGCGCTGCCGGTCGGTGAGTCCCGAGCTGTCCGCCCGGATGCCTGGAGGTCGCCCAGGCAGGGAGCGCTTGGGCCCCTCATGATTCGCGGCTTCGTTCATCGCATGCACCGGCTCGAGTCGGCCCTGGGAGCGGTCCTGGGCAGTGATGGTGGCACTGTCTGCGGTGGTGGTCACGTCGGCCCCTCTCGATGGTCTCCCTGCTGGACAACGGTAGTTGCTTTCGAAAGGTTGCGCCAAACACACGTTCGAGTGAAAAACTGCGGGTTGCCTGACGTGATCATGTGTCTGGGTGTATGGCTCGCGCCGCACCTGGCGGACAAAAGGCCCCATTGCTGTACTCTTCACCGCCGGGGGCGACGATCGCGCCAGCCGATGTGGGCCACTGCCCAGTCTGCCATCAGGCGCCCGGTGAACCGGGAACCGGCCCCCCTTCCGTGCGCCGCCCACGCTATCCCTGCGTGTCCGGGATGGGTATGCCCATGCGGCACATGCCATGACGTGTGCGACACGCGTGTCGTGGGCGAATTTAGGGCCGAGTCCCACATCTAGTGGTTGGATTGAAACGGCGGCCCAGAAGTTGTGGTCCCCCGGGTCTCCCGGCCCTCGGGCATCGCCTATGCTTGGGGCTGCTTCGAGGGGCTCAAGAGGTCTCGCGAGGTCTATGAGTCGTGCTGCGAAGGAGGGTTGGAGCCATGCACTGCCCCTTCTGCAGGCACCCTGACAGCCGCGTCGTCGACAGTCGTACGACCGATGACGGCACGTCGATCCGCAGGCGCCGCCAGTGCCCCGACTGCTCCCGTCGATTCACGACCGTGGAGACGTGCTCGCTGATGGTGGTCAAGCGCTCCGGCGTGACCGAGCCCTTCAGTCGTACCAAGGTCATCAACGGCGTGCGCAAGGCCTGCCAGGGGCGGCCTGTCACCGAGGACGCACTCGCCCAGCTCGGTCAGCGGGTCGAGGAGGCGGTGCGGGCCACCGGAAGCGCCGAACTGACCACCCATGACGTGGGGCTGGCCATACTCGGCCCGTTGCAGGAACTCGACCTCGTCGCCTATCTGCGGTTCGCGTCCGTGTACCGGGCGTTCGACTCGCTCGAGGACTTCGAGGCCGCCATCGCGGAACTCAGGGAAGAGACGAGGCAGCGCCCCGCCGCGGACGACGAAGTCGCGGACGAGGAGCGCCCGGAAAGCGACCGCGGGTCCGGAGGGACTGTCCAGGTCCCCGTGCCCGCCAGCGCCGCCGACTGACGCAGGGGCCGACCCCGGGTCGGCTCATCGGCGGCGACCACAGACCTGTTGCGTGCGGCCGTGTATGCGGCGCGCGCAGCACCAGACACACACCGTGCCACGGGAAGAACGAGGCACTTCAGGGCGTTTTAGCCCGATACAGGGAGGCGGCATGACAGAGACGGCGAGCGGTCCGGCACGAGGTTCCCGCGCCAAGGGCGGAGCCAAGGCCAGCAAGGGACTGCGCATCGAGCGCATCCACACCACCCCCGGCGTGCACCCGTACGACGAGGTGGAGTGGGAGCGCCGTGACGTCGTCATGACCAACTGGCGCGACGGCTCGGTCAATTTCGAGCAGCGTGGCGTCGAGTTCCCCGGCTTCTGGTCGGTGAACGCGGTCAACATCGTCACCAGCAAGTACTTCCGCGGTGCTGTCGGCACCCCGCAGCGCGAGGTGAGCCTCAGGCAGCTCATCGACCGCATCGTGAAGACGTACCGGAAGGCCGGCGAGGACTACAAGTACTTCGCCTCGCCCGCCGACGCCGAGATCTTCGAGCACGAGCTGGCGTACGCCCTCCTGCACCAGATCTTCAGCTTCAACAGCCCGGTCTGGTTCAACGTCGGAACGCCGCAGCCCCAGCAGGTCTCCGCCTGCTTCATCCTGTCCGTCGACGACTCCATGGAGTCGATCCTCGACTGGTACAAGGAAGAGGGCATGATCTTCAAGGGCGGTTCCGGCGCCGGCCTGAACCTCTCTCGTATCCGCTCCTCCAAGGAGCTCCTCTCCTCTGGCGGCAACGCCTCGGGTCCCGTCTCCTTCATGCGCGGTGCCGACGCCTCCGCAGGAACGATCAAGTCGGGTGGCGCCACGCGCCGCGCGGCCAAGATGGTCATCCTCGACGTCGACCACCCCGACATCGAGGACTTCATCGAGACCAAGGTCAAGGAGGAGGAGAAGATCCGCGCCCTGCGTGACGCGGGCTTCGACATGGATCTGGGCGGCGACGACATCACGTCCGTCCAGTACCAGAACGCCAACAACTCGGTCCGCGTGAACGACACGTTCATGAAGGCCGTCGAGTCGGACGGCAAGTTCGGCCTGACGTCCCGCATGACCGGCGAGGTCATCGAGGAGGTCGACGCCAAGCAGCTCTTCCGCAAGATGGCCGAGGCAGCCTGGGCCTGCGCCGACCCGGGCATCCAGTACGACGACACGATCAACCGCTGGCACACGTGCCCGGAGTCCGGCCGTATCAACGGCTCGAACCCGTGCAGCGAGTACATGCACCTGGACAACACGTCCTGCAACCTCGCCTCGCTGAACCTGATGAAGTTCCTGAAGGACGACAACAAGGGCCGCCAGTCCTTCGACGTCGAGCGCTTCGCGAAGGTCGTCGAGCTGGTCATCACCGCGATGGACATCTCCATCTGCTTCGCGGACTTCCCGACCCAGAAGATCGGCGAGAACACGCGCGCGTTCCGCCAGCTCGGCATCGGCTACGCCAACCTCGGCGCCCTGCTGATGGCGACCGGCCACGCGTACGACTCCGACGGCGGTCGCGCCCTCGCCGGGGCCATCACCTCCCTGATGACCGGCACGTCGTACAAGCGGTCCGCCGAGCTCGCCGCGGTCGTCGGTCCGTACGACGGTTACGCCCGCAACGCGCAGCCGCACCAGCGCGTCATGAAGCAGCACGCCGACGCCAACGGCACGGCCATCCGCATGGACGACCTGGACACGCCGATCTGGGCCGCCGCCACGGAGGCCTGGCAGGACGTGATCCGCCTCGGCGAGAAGAACGGCTTCCGCAACGCGCAGGCCTCGGTCATCGCCCCGACCGGCACCATCGGTCTCGCGATGTCCTGCGACACCACCGGTCTTGAGCCCGACCTCGCGCTGGTCAAGTTCAAGAAGCTGGTCGGTGGCGGGTCGATGCAGATCGTCAACGGCACCGTTCCGCAGGCCCTGCGCCGCCTGGGCTACCAGGAGGAGCAGATCGAGGCGATCGTCGCCCACATCGCCGAGAACGGCAATGTGATCGACGCTCCGGGCCTCAAGCACGAGCACTACGAGGTCTTCGACTGCGCCATGGGCGAGCGCTCCATCTCCGCAATGGGCCACGTCCGCATGATGGCCGCGATCCAGCCCTGGATCTCCGGCGCGCTCTCCAAGACGGTCAACCTGCCGGAGACGGCGACCGTCGAGGACGTCGAAGAGGTCTACTTCGAGGCGTGGAAGATGGGCGTCAAGGCGCTCGCGATCTACCGCGACAACTGCAAGGTCGGCCAGCCCCTCTCCGCGAAGACCAAGGGGAAGGGGACGTCCGAAAAGGCCGCAGTCACGGCCAAGGCCGAGGAGACCATTCGTGCCGCGGTCGAGAAGGTCGTCGAGTACCGCCCGGTCCGCAAGCGCCTCCCCAAGGGCCGTCCCGGCATCACCACCTCCTTCACGGTGGGCGGCGCCGAGGGCTACATGACCGCCAACTCCTACCCGGACGACGGTCTCGGCGAGGTCTTCCTGAAGATGTCGAAGCAGGGCTCCACGCTCGCGGGCATGATGGACGCCTTCTCGATCGCCGTCTCGGTCGGTCTGCAGTACGGCGTCCCCCTGGAGACGTACGTCTCGAAGTTCACGAACATGCGCTTCGAGCCGGCCGGTATGACGGACGACCCGGACGTGCGGATGGCGCAGTCGATCGTCGACTACATCTTCCGCCGCCTGGCGCTGGACTTCCTGCCCTTCGAGACCCGCTCCGCGCTCGGCATCCACTCCGCCGAGGAGCGTCAGCGTCACCTGGAGACGGGCTCGTACGAGCCCGCCTACGACGAGGTCGACGTCGAGGGGCTGGCCCAGTCCGCCCCCCGTGCGCAGGAGCTGAAGGCCGTCGTCACCCCGAAGGCCGAGGTCGAGGCGGCCAAGCCCGTTCCGCAGCAGGCGCACACCAGTGCCGAACTGGTGGAGATGCAGCTGGGCATCCAGGCGGACGCCCCCCTGTGCTTCTCCTGCGGCACGAAGATGCAGCGGGCCGGTTCCTGCTACATCTGCGAGGGCTGCGGCTCGACCAGCGGCTGCAGCTGATCCGAAGCCCTGAAGGGCGGCACGGCCATCGGCCGTGCCGCCCTTCGGCGTTTTTCGTGTCCCACGGAGAGGCCGGATTTCTCGATCGCGGCCCCGGGGAGGCAGTTTCAGGAGTCCTGTGGGCTTCCCATGACTCTGGCGAAGGTCGCCGGGTCCGTGGCGTAGCCGTGGATGCCCGGGTGGAAGGTCCACTCCCCGGAGTCGTCGCGTACGAACTCCCCGACCGTCGCGGCCGTCGAGCCCAGGACGGCGCCGAAGTCGTCCTGGGCCAGGACGGTGTAGCCCTCACGCAGGCGGAAGGCGGGATTGAGCACACCGACGAAGGTCCTGTGCGCGGCCCGCTGTTGGATGAGGACGCCGACCACCACGCGCGCGTAGCGGGCGTCCAGGCGGTCGAGCTCCAGGGTCATGACCTCGTCCCAGCCGAAGCCCTTGCCGTCCTTGCTGTCCCGGTTCAGATAAATGGTGCCGTCCGGCGAGCGGCTGTCGAAGTGCACTACGTAGGACGGTTCGTCGTACGGTGCGGTCGCCAGATAGGTCGCCGCGATGATGTCGAGGTCGGTCGCGGGTTCACCGACTGGACTCGGATCCCACTTCACCGCCAGCTCGACCTTGCGGATGCCCTTGTTGAGACCGTGCACAGATCTCCCCTCCCCGTTCCCTGTCTGCTTCCTGGCCCAACTGCTCTGCAGACAGGGCCGGTTGTCCATCGTGCCACGCGCGCCGGGGCGCTCGCGCGGATGTACTCCGCCGGAGCGTGACCGGCGCCACGCTCCGTGGCCTTACGATGGCGCGGTGCTGGTCAAGTGGATTCGCTGCACCGTGGTGGACCGCCGCGGTTTCGAGCGCGGGCAGCGAAAGTGGGCGGGGCTTCTGGGGGAGCCGGGTTTCCGGGGACAGGGCGGGGGATGGAGCGTGGGGCGGTCCGGCGTCGCACACATCTTCGCCTTCTGGGAGAGCCGGGCGTTCTACGACTCCTTCATGGCCCGTTCCCATGACCGGCTCGCCGCGGCGCAGTCGGGCACCTTCAAAGACTCCCAGGTCAAGCTGTTCGATCACCGTTTCGACGTGAAGACCGGCTTCGAGCCGCGCTTCACGGACGCCGACCTGGTGCGGGTGGCGCACTGCCGTGTCCACGAGGAGCGGGCCGAGCACTTCGCGCTGATGCAGGAGAAGGTCTGGAATCCCGCGATGGCGGGCTCGCCCGGCATGGTGCGGGGCCTGTTCGGCGAGGCGTCCGGCAATGAGTTCCTGGTCCTGTCCATGTGGCAGTCCGCCGCCGAGCACGGAAAGTATCGCGCCGAGCGGGTGGAGAGGCTGGCGCTGCGTGCCCAGATCGAGGCCGATGTCGCGGCCCTCGCGGGCGACATCGTGCAACTGGAGCCCGGCTGGACGGTCTGACGGCGCCTTGCGTCGCGGTTCCCGCGTGCGGGAACTGTGTGACCTACGCTGTATGGAGACCGTACGAGTGCTCGATCGACCGTGACACGATCTAGGGTCTTGGCATGGCACGACCACGGCGCATCGTCCTTGTCCGGCACGGAGAGTCGGTGGGCAATGCCGATGACTCCGTGTACGAACGCGAGCCCGACCACGCTCTGGCGCTCACCGAGAAGGGGTGGCAGCAGGCGGAGGAGACGGGCAAACACTTGAGGGATCTTTTCGGGCAGGAGCGCGTAAGCGTTTACGTGTCGCCATACCGGCGTACGCACGAGACGTTCCGTGCCTTCCATCTCGACCCCGAGCTCGTACGGGTGCGCGAGGAGCCCCGGCTGCGCGAGCAGGACTGGGGCAACTGGCAGGACCGCGACGACGTACGCCTCCAGAAGGCCTATCGGGACGCGTACGGGCACTTCTTCTACCGCTTCGCGCAGGGCGAGTCCGGTGCCGACGTGTACGACCGGGTCGGCGGCTTCCTGGAGAGCCTGTACCGGAGCTTCGAGGCCCCCGACCACCCGCCGAACGTGCTCCTGGTGACCCATGGCCTGGCCATGCGGCTGTTCTGCATGCGCTGGTTCCACTGGACGGTCGCGGACTTCGAATCGCTGTCGAATCCGGGGAACGGGGAGACACGGATGCTCGTTCTGGGGGAGGACGGCAAGTACACACTTGACCGGCCCTTCGAACGATGGCGTGATCCCCGAGCCGTACGGAGTCACCGGATAGAGTGGCAGAGCGATGACCGCTGACTCCTCTCCCGCCAGGCGCCTGGACCGCGCCGTGGCCAGCCTGCGCGGACTCGCGGTGGGGGACGCGCTGGGCTCGCAGTTCTTCGTGCCCGCGAACTACCCGCTACTCAAGCGACGCGAGCTGCCGCCCCGCCCCTGGCAGTGGACCGACGACACCGAAATGGCCTGCTCCGTAGTGGCCGTTTTGGCCGAACACCACCGCATCGACCAGGACGAACTGGCCCGCTCCTTCGCCGAGCACCACGACTTCGACCGGGGCTACGGGCCCGCGGTCAACCGGCTGCTGCGGCAGATCCGGGAAGGCGGCGACTGGCGCGAGCTGGCGTCCGCCCTCTTCAAGGGGCAGGGCTCGTGGGGCAACGGGGCGGCGATGCGGATCGCCCCCCTGGGGGCCTGGTACGCGGACGATCCGGAGCAGGCGACGCACCAGGCGGAGATCTCGGCGTACCCCACGCACCAGCACCGCGAGGCCGTGGTCGGCGCCATGGCCGTCGCCGCCGCCGCCGCGCTGGCGGCCGACCCGGCGGGTCCGCCGAGCGCAGAGGCGCTGCTCGACGGCGTCGTCGCACTCGTCCCGCGCAGCGCCGTCGGCGCCGGGCTGCGACGCGCCCGGGACATGCTCGACTACGGGGACCCCGCGACCGTCGCCGCGGTCCTCGGCTGCGGACGGCGTACGTCGGCGCACGACACCGTGCCCTTCGCGCTCTGGTCGGCGGCCCGCGCCCTCGGCGACTACGAAGAGGCCTTCTGGGTCACCGCCCAGGCCGGCGGCGACGTGGACACGACCTGCGCCATCGTGGGCGGCGTGGTCGCCTCCGGGAAGGCGGGAGCACCCCCGGGCGCCTGGACGGAGCGTACGGAGGGGCTGCCGGACTGGGTAGCGGGCCCTGCGTACGGACGCACGGCGAGCGGCGCGTAGAGGCGGCGGCGCTCGCCGCGGAGTGTGCGCGCGCTCGCCGTGATCGCGGTCCTGCTGTACGGCTTCGGGGCGCGGCTCGTGGGGGCCGACTCCGCCTTCGCGAAGCTGCTCGGGGACCTCGTGCCTGATGCCACCCTCTCCGGTCGCCCGTGGCGCCTCGCGCTTCTGGCGCCCGGCCTGCTCGGAGCGCTGGCGGCGGGCCACACGTCCGCGCCTGTCCAGTGGAACCGGAGCGCTGCGCTGGGCACCTCGCGACGACGCGCGCGATCGGACCGTGGTGCGCTGTGCGCTGGGAACTCTTCGCGGACTGGCGCTCGTTGTCGTGGCATGGGCGGTGCGACGTATGGGGCATGCACGTGGAGGCTTATGGAATGACGCGGCCGAGGAGCCGGTGTACCGCTGAGGCCGATTGCGGTGCGGCCGGGAGCGAGGAGGTCTGTCGCTCTCCCGTCGTCCTGCGGATGGCCGGACCGGCGTCCTCGCCGTCGATCCCCCGGACAGTCGGCCCGGCCTCCACAGCTCCCTCGTCAGCCCGCGGCGGGTCCTGCCGTGCCGGCGAGGGCGTCCAGGTCGCTCTTGCGAACCCGGATCACCAGCGCGGCCGTGATCAGAGCCAGCAGGGCCATCGCGGCCGCCGGTATGAAGGCGGTCGAAATGCCATGGGCGAGCACCTCGTGACCCCAGGGCGCGGGCAGCTGGTGGCTCTTGGCGAACTCGGCCTTCTGCTGCGCCGAGCCGTCCGTCAGGAACTTTGGCAGCTGCTTCTCCGCCTCGTCACGGCTGGCCGAGCCGAAGACCGTGGTGAGGATGGAAAGGCCCAGCGAACCGCCCACCTGCTGCGTGACATTGAGCAGACCCGAAGCCGCGCCCGCCTCGTGCGGAGCGACACCCGCGACCGACGTGACCGTCAGCGTCACGAAGTTCAGGCCCATGCCGAAGCCGAACAGCAGCATCGGGCCGAGCACTCCGCCGACGTACGAGCTGTCGGGGCTGATGAACGTCTGCCAGGCGAGCCCGAGCGTGACGAGCGTCGAGCCGACCAGCATGAACGGCTTGGGGCCGAGGACCGGCAGGAACCGTTGCGACAGACCCGCGCCGACCGCGATCGCGACCGTCACCGGGAGGAAGGCCACACCGGCCGAGATCGGGCTGTACCCCAGCACGTTCTGCACGAAGAGCACGATGTAGAAGAACATGCCGAACATCGCCGCGGCCAGGCTCAGCATGATCACGTACGTGCCCGAGCGGTTGCGGTCGGTGAACATCCTCAGCGGAGTAATGGGCTCCTTGGCCCGCGTCTCGATGACCGCGAAGGCAAGCAGCAGCACCACGGCCGCGCCGAACGACCCGATCGTGAGGCTGTCCCGCCAGCCCTCCTCCGCGGCGCGGATGAATCCGTACACCAGGGACGCCATACCGGCCGTCGAGGTGAGCGCACCCGCGATGTCGAAGCGCCCGGGATGGCGTTCGGACTCGTTGATGTACATCGGCGTCAGCACGGCGATCAGGACACCGATGGGTACGTTGACGAAGAGGACCCACCGCCAGTCGAGCCACTCGGTGAGCATGCCGCCCGCGAGCAGGCCGATGGCGCCACCGCCGGCCGATACCGTGGCGAACACGGCGAACGCCCGGTTCCGCTCCGGACCTTCGGGGAACGTCGTGGTGATGAGCGCCAGCGAGGTGGGCGACGCGATCGCGCCACCGACGCCCTGCAGGGCACGCGCGGCCAGCAACTGCCACGGTTCCTGGGCGAGTCCGCCGAGCAGCGAGGCGAAGGTGAACAGCAGGATGCCGGTCATGAAGACCCGGCGCCGGCCGAGGATGTCACCGGCCCGCGCGCCGAGAAGCAGCAGGCCGCCGAAGGTGAGGGTGTACGCGCTGACCACCCATGTCAGGTCGGTCGTACTGAACTTGAGCGCGTCTTGAATGTGCGGGAGCGCGATGTTCACAATCGTCGCGTCGAGTACGACCATGAGTTGGCAGGCCGCGATGACGGTGAGCGCGATGCCGGGGTGCCCCTCCCGGCGGGCCGCTCCTGGCTTGGTGTCCTGAATCAACTGAGAGGTTGTCACTATGGGTCCCCCACAAGTGCGTTAGTGAACGCTCGCGTTCACTGTCGCGTCAACGGTAGTGAGTCCCCGACAGTGAACGCAAGCGTTCACTGAAGTCGCTGCCGCATGGCGTCAACTCGTTCGCTCGACCCTCCCCGGAAAACCCGCTCCCCCCGCACAACGGAGACACTCAGATGGTTACTTCGCGTTGGACGGCCGCCCCCGCTCAGACGGCCTCCTCGCGCCGACGCGGTGCCGTACTCGAACGCGCGATCCTGGAAGCCGCGCTGGAACAACTCGGCACGGTCGGCTGGAACGGCCTCACGATGGAGGGCGTCGCGGCGCGCGCCCAGACCGGCAAGGCAGCGGTCTATCGCCGCTGGCCGTCCAAGGAAGACCTCGTCGCGGACGCGCTGCAGTCCGGACTGCCCAGCCTGGCGGAGGCGCCCGACCTGGGAAGCGTCCGGGAGGACCTGCTGGAGCTGTGCCGGCGAGTGCGTGAGGCGATGTTCTCGCAGCCGGGATTCGCACTGCGCTCAGTGCTTTACGAATGCGACGCAGCCCAGGCCGAACGCTTTCAACGCGTCATCCTGGGTGGGGTCATCGAGCCGACCATGCGCCTGCTGCGAGAGGTCATCAACCGCGGCATCGAGCGGGGAGAGGCGCGTTCCGACGCCGCCAACTCTTACGTCTTCGATGCCATCCCGGCCATGCTGATGTATCGCTCCAAGGTGTGCGCGAGCGAATGGAGTGAGCGGGACCTGGAGGAGATGATCGACCAGTTGATGGTCCCGCTGCTGCGGCGGCGGGCCGTCTGATCGACTCCGTCGGCGACACCCTGGTTGCTCGGGGAAACCTGGGTGTCGCGAGGTGCTCCGGGCGGCGTAGGCTAAGGGCGCCATGCCGTACGAACCCCCCACCCACACCGTCGAGCGCTCCCTCCGCGCCACGACCGGAGCGAAGATCATTGCCGGTGTCGACGAGGTGGGGCGTGGTGCGTGGGCAGGCCCTGTCACCGTCTGCGCCGCCGTCACGGGACTGCGCCGCCCGCCCGAGGGGCTCACCGACTCCAAACTCCTGACGGTCAAGCGGCGCACCGTGCTCGCCGTGGCGTTGGAGAAATGGGTGACGTCGTATGCCCTGGGGCATGCCTCTCCGGAGGAGATCGACGACCTGGGGATGACGGCCGCGCTGCGTCTGGCGGCCGTACGTGCCCTGGAGGCCCTCCCGGTCCGCCCCGACGCGATCATCCTCGACGGGAAGCACGACTATCTCGGCGCTCCCTGGCTGGTCCGTACGGTGATCAAGGGCGACCAGTCCTGCGTCGCCGTCGCGGCGGCTTCGGTGATCGCCAAGGTTCAGCGCGACAAAATGATGGCCGAACTGGGCATCGACCATGCAGACTTCGGTTTTGCGGCCAACGCCGGGTACCCGTCGCCGGTCCACAAGGCCGCGCTGGAGGAGCGGGGCCCCACCCCGTACCACCGGCTCACGTGGGCGTATCTTGATGCGCTGCCGCAGTGGCGGCATCTCAAGAAGGTCCGCAGTTGGGCGGACGGAAACGTTCCGGAAATCGAGGGTCAGCTCGGCTTCGATTTCTGACAATTCCGCTCGCACTCATGTGCCACCCGCCGACGCGAGTCGCACCGGCGTTTGATAAATATCAGCTCATGCCTCTTCCCGAGGAGCCTCAGATTCACGAGAGTGCCCAGGGTCCCCGCGCCACTCCGGCCAGTGGCCGTACCGCGCCGACCCCCCGTCCCGTACCCGGTCCCCGTCCCGTGGCTCCGCCGCGTCCCGGCCGCCCGGGTCCTGTCCGGCCGATGCCGGCCCAACGCACCCCGCGCGAGCCGGTCCCGGTCACCCCAGGGCCGTCCGCCCAGGCGGCCGCACCCGCTGCCGCGACCCCGCAGATCCAGCTGATCCCGGCCTCGGCCGAGGGTGCGCTGGACGCCGCCGAGGAAGCCGTCGACCTGCTGCTGGAGTCGGGTCGCGCCCCTGGTGAGGTGCTGGTGATCACCACCGGCGAACCGCACCCGTGGGCCGCGCACGAACTCTCCTTCGGCGAGACCGCGTACTGGGCACAGCACGACGCGGGCGACGACGTCTTCTACACCGATGCCTCCGGCGCGGGCCGGGCGGCGACCCGTCCCGTGGTCGTGGTCGCCGTCAACGGCGGCCCCGACGCTGCCGCCGCCCTGCCGTTGGCCCTCGGCCGGGCCGGCGCCCTGCTGATCGTCTGCGGTGACCCGCAGCAGATCAACTCGGTGCTGGGCGCGGGCGTCTGATCGAGTTCCGGACGTCGTCGTCCGGGATTTGTTCGGGGGGACGTTGAGGGTGCCGCTTCGGCGGCACCTGTACGGCGGTCGTTCCGGCGTGCCCGTCGTGCGTTCCTGTGCCAACGGTGCGTCCCTTGTGCGGGGCGCCCGTGTGGGGTGCCTTTGCGTCGGGGTGCCCTTCGCTATGCCTGACGCTGTGCCCGTACGCCTGCCGTCGTGCCGTTCGGCCCCCTCTGGATCGTACGTCTGCCGTACGTCCCCGCAGCGGGCCGCTCCGGAGTGCTGCCCCGGCCGGGTGTCGCGAAGCGGCGTTCGGTCGCCGGAGCACCCTCCGGTCGTCTCACGCTCGTCCGTCTCGGCTGCCCGGCGCGGGGCGGCCAGACCGCACCCCGTCCGGGGTGGGGCGGCGTCTCAGCGAGCGGCCGCCCGGCGCAGTACCTCCGACGCGACGCCTCCGGTGCGCGGAAGCGGCGGCAGTGACTCGGTCGTGGCGAAGGGCTCTGGTGGTGAGTCCGCGTGGGGGCGGCGACCGCCGCGGCCCTCGCCGAGCACCTGCCAGCCGTCACGCGTCAAGGTGATGTACGCCCCGCAGCGCAGCCCGTGGAGCGTGCAGGCGTCCCGCAGTCCCCACATCCACGCCCCGTCCTCCTCCGTCCAGCGCGCGTCGCCCTCACGGCAGTAGAGCAGCACCGCCGTACGCACTGGTGTGCGGCGCCGCAGGTCGTGCGGGATGACCCGGCGCAGCTGGGAGAGCAGCGCGTTGCGGAGCATCCAGCCGTCGGCCGGAGCCTGACGCCGGATGAACGAGGCGCTCGCTCTCAGCCGCTCGTCCGGATCGAGGACGGCCACGACCGCCGTCGAGGGCCTGGGTCGGTGCCGGGCATGCAGTCCGCTGACGACCTCCCGGGGATTGCGCAGCAGCGGAATCCCCGCGGAGGCCCACTCGGCGGGTTCGAGCATCCGGGCCAGTGGGTTGGCGGAAGCGGCGGACGGGTCGGCAGAACTCGACATGGATGCCGCCGAGGACGGAGCGAATCCGAAGGTCACGGTCCTCCCTTCGGCTACGCGCCCACACTGCGGGCGGGGTCGGACTTGGGGGAGCGCACGCCGCAGCAGAGCCCTACCGGACCACGGGCGAGCCGTGCGGGGAGCGGACTTCAATTCTTCCTGTCGAACTGGGCTGCGGCAACGAGCAATTGGGGTCACAGACCGTTTTCGTGCGTTGCGCCACCTATATCCCTGCCCACCGTTCCGGTTGGCGATGCGTGGGTCACGCCTGTACGGCGAGGACCAGCGGCAACACCCCGTGGGCACCGGCCCGGCGGAGCATGCGTGCGGCCACGGCGAGCGTCCAGCCGGTCTCCGTGGCGTCATCCACGAGCAGGACCGGACCGCCCGCTTCCTTCAGGGCGGCGGCCAGCTCGGGCGGCACGGTCAGTGCCCCGCTCAGCGCCTTGAGTCGCTGGGCGCTGTTGCTCCGGGACATCCGTGGCGCCTCACCCACGTTTTCCACTGATCCCAATAGCGGCAGTCGGCCGACCTCCGCGATCCGCGCGCCCAGGGACTGGATCAACCGCGGCCGGCTACGCGAAGCCACGGTCACCACGCCGACCGGGCGCGGCTGCGCATCGGGCTGTCCCGAGGCCCAGCCGCCGGGTCCCTTGGCCCAGTCGCTCAGCACGCCGACCACGGCCTTGGCGACATCGTCCGGTACGGGACCGTCGGGGGCCTGCGGTGCGAGCAGCGGCCGCAGCCGGTTGCCCCAGCCGATGTCCGAGAGCCGTCCCAGAGCGCGCCCCGTGGCCGCCAGTTCGCCGGCCGGGATACGTCCCTTCAGCTCGACACCGACGGCGGGCAGACCCGTCGGCCACATCTTCCGCGGTTCGACCTCGACGCCCGCGCGGCCGAGCTCGCCATTGGCCGCGTCCAGCGCCGAGGGGGTCACGGAGGCCTCGAACCGGCCTCCGGCGCAGTTGTCGCAGCGCCCGCACGGCTTCGCGCCCTCGTCGTCCAGCTGCCGACGCAGGAACTCCATCCGACAGCCGGTCGTCGTGACGTAGTCGCGCATCGCCTGCTGCTCGGCCGCCCGCTGCTTGGCGACCCAGGCGTAGCGCTCGGTCTCGTACGTCCACGGGGTGCCCGTGGAGATCCAGCCGCCCTGGACCCGGCGGACCGCCCCGTCCACGTCGAGCACCTTGAGCATGGTCTCAAGACGAGACCTGCGCAGCTCCACCAGTGGCTCGAGGGCGGGCAGCGAGAGAGGCCGCTCGGCCCGCGCCAGGACGTCCAGCGTGCGGCGCACCTGCTCCTCCGGTGGGAAGGCGATCGACGCGAAGTACTCCCAGATCGCCTGGTCCTCCTTGCCCGGCAGGAGCAGCACCTCCGCGTGCTTCACCCCGCGGCCCGCGCGCCCCACCTGCTGGTAGTACGCGATGGGGGAGGAGGGCGAGCCCAGGTGCACGACGAATCCCAGGTCGGGCTTGTCGAAGCCCATGCCCAGCGCGGACGTGGCGACCAGGGCCTTGACGCGGTTGGCGAGCAGGTCCTCCTCGGCCTGCTGGCGATCCGCGTTCTCCGTCTTGCCGGTGTACGACGCCACCGTGTGCCCGCTCTGGCGCAGGAAGGCGGTGACCTCCTCGGCGGCGGCCACCGTGAGCGTGTAGATGATGCCCGACCCCGGCAGGTCGTTCAGATGCTCGGCGAGCCATGCCATCCGGTGGGCGGCGTCGGGCAGCCGCAACACGCCGAGGCTCAGGCTCTCCCGGTCCAGCGGCCCGCGCAGGACGAGCGCGTCGGTGCTCGCTCCCGTGCCCAGTTGCTCGGCCACGTCGGCCGTCACGCGCGCGTTGGCAGTCGCGGTGGTGGCAAGGACAGGGACGCCGGGCGGAAGGTCGGCGAGCATGGTGCGCAGGCGGCGGTAGTCCGGCCGGAAGTCGTGGCCCCAGTCGGAGATGCAGTGTGCCTCGTCGACCACGAGGAGGCCGGTGGCCGCGGCCAGCTTGGGCAGCACCTGGTCGCGGAAGTCCGGATTGTTGAGTCGCTCCGGGCTGACCAGGAGAACGTCGACCTCGCTCGCCGCGACCTCGGCCTGGATCGTCTCCCACTCCTCAGTGTTGGAGGAGTTGATCGTCCGCGCGTGGATTCCGGCGCGGGCGGCCGCCTCCACCTGGTTGCGCATGAGCGCGAGGAGCGGCGAGACGATGACCGTGGGTCCGGCGCCCCGCTCGCGCAGCAGCGCGGTCGCCACGAAGTACACCGCGGACTTGCCCCAGCCGGTGCGTTGCACGACCAGGGCTCTGCGCTTGTCGGCCACCAGCGCTTCGATGGCGCGCCACTGGTCCTCGCGCAGCCGCGCCTCGCCCGCTTGGGCCCCGACGAGGCGGGCCAGCACCGCATCGGCCGCGCTGCGCAGGTCTTGGCCGACCGCGCCACGCGAGTCATGCGTGGCTGTCGGTCGCGAGTGATGGGTGGCTGTGGGTCGCGGGTCCTCGTTGGTCATGACCCCATGCAACCCGATGGGTCGGACATCGCGCGAACGAGCCCGTCGAGCTGTGGACAATTCCTGTCGTGGGCATGGCCATGGTTATCCACAGGTCAAAGCGGAATCCCATGATCCGCGAGATGGTCCCGGCATGACGAATCACGACGAAGCGGCCGGCAGGTCCGGCGCCGAGGACATCAGCGGCTCCGGCGGTCCCGCGGGCCACGACCGGTCCGGGCAGCACGTGGAACACGATCTCCCCGGCGGCCCAGGTGTCCCCGGCAGCGAGCATCAGGTGACCTTGCGCACCCCGGCGGAGCTGGCGGACGCCCTGCCCTACTTGCTCGGGTACCGCCCCGAGGACAGCATCGTGCTGGTCGCTCTGCACGACCGTGAGCGACGTGGCCGTTTCGGCGGCCGTGCCCGTCTCGGCATCCCCGCCCACGCGGACGACTGGCCGTCCGTGGCCGAGCAACTGGCGCAGGGACTGGTGAAGGGAAGCGAGCGCAGAGGCGCGCGGCCCGAGAGCATGGTCGCCTACCTCTGCCAGGAACCGGGGAGCGGCGAATCAGGACGGCAGGTCATGGAGCGTCTGCGCCCGCTCGCGCAGTTGTTGCGTACGGCGTGCGGTCGCCTCGACGTCCCGGTGGTCGAGGCGCTCTGCATCTCCGACGGCCGCTTCTGGTCGTACACCTGCCCGGGCCAGGGATGCTGTCCGCCAGAGGGACAGTCGATGGGGCTGCCCGGGACGTCCGTTCTCGCCGCTGCCGCGACGTATGCGGGCCTCCAAGTCCGCGGATCGCTCAGGGAACTCACGGCGAGGCTCCTTCCCTGGGAGACGACGGCGGCGCTGGAACAGGAGGTTGCGCTCGACACGGCGAGCATGGCGCTCGTTCCGAGGATTTTGGACAGCGAGAGCCGCGCCGATGTGGCCGAGGAAGCCCTCGAACTGGCTCGGCGGATCATGAGCCGGCTCGCCGACGCTCCGCCCGTCCCCGGAACTCGTCCGGCTGACCTGCGCGACGACGGACTCCTGGGGCACGACGAGGCCGCCACCGTGATTCTCGGCATCCAGGACCGCAGGACCCGCGACCGCGCCGCTGAGTGGATGGAGGGCGCCGAGGCCCGCCCCGCCCTGCGCCTGTGGCGCGCGCTGGCTCGCCGCTGCGTCGGCCCCTACCGCGAGCACGCCGCGGCACCCCTCACGCTCGCCGGATGGGTCGCCTGGTCCACCGGCGACGAACTGGAGGCCCGAGAGGCCTTCGCCATGGCGCTGGGCGCCGATCCCGACTACCTCTTCGCCCGCCTCCTGCACCAGGCGTGCAACGAGGGCCTGGACCCGGAGTCGATCCGCCGCTGCCTGCGCGCGGAGCACACCGGCCGCGCCGCGGAGAAAGCAGACCAACCCACCGATCTCGGTGCGCCGCCGGTATCAACCCAACCGACGGCTCCCCGGCTGCCGGGCGCCGAGGCTCATCCGGCGGCGCCCACCACGCGGCGTCGACGCCGGACACGCCCGGCCGCGAACGGAGGAGCTGGTCCAAGCCGACACACCCCTGGGACCGCACGCGCCTCCCGACGTCGCCCTGCCGACGACGCTTCGCCAGCCGGGGACGGACCGGGACGCGCGACCGAGGGTGCGAGTGGTCGGCCCTGGGCGCACCGCGAGGCCGGCCGGCATCCGGCGGGGGAGGACACATGAGTACCGGAACCGTCATGGGGCGGAACGGATCGGGCTCGGTGAACGGGAGCCTCAACCCGGTACGCGGCTTGGTGGCCGCGTGGGCGCGTGGGCGGGCGCGCTGGATGAGGGGCCGCTCCAGGGACAACGTCGTTTCACGGTGTCACCCCCGTGGCGCCGGGTGGAACCCTGCTCCGGCCTCGCTGAGGCTGAGCGCGACCCCCGGTGCCGACGGTGGGCCGGTGCCTTCGCGCACCGTCAGCCCCCGTGCGCGCGCCTCCCGTCCGCCGGGCGACAGCGTGGCCTGCCCGCCGACTCACCGCCATTCGGTCGGCTTCCCAGGTCGAGGGCGTGACCCCAGGCAGGGCCGCTCCGTTCACCTGAGTGGCGGAACCCGTGGCCGGACCGCGCCGCCACAACGCCCCGATCCTACGGAGCCCCCCACCCGGCGCCGAGCGCGCTCAAGGCGCGCCGAGCGCGGAGGAAGCTGCGCCATGCCCTTGCCCCTCCCGTCCTCGGCCCCCGACGGCGGCCGTCCGCCCACGCGCACGACCGCGCATCCTGTCACGCGTCGGGGCGGCCCGTCGGCCCCGGTCGCGGGAACGGACAGCACCTTGCCCTCCTCCCGAGCTGCGGGCGGTCCCACGACGGCCCAGACGTCGTTGTCCATCCCACGCCGGACCGCGGACCTGCCCCCGGCCCACACCGCTCTGATCTGTGTCGCCCTGCCAGGACTGGTGATCTCCACCGAGCAAGGGCAGTTGACCGGCCGGGGGCTGGAGGGGTTCTACCGAGCTGGACGACGCATGCTGTCCCGCTGTGAGGTACGGGTCGCAGGCCGAGAGCCGCTCGCCGTCCAGGCCCGGATGGTCGCGGCCGACCGAGCCCGCTTCGTGGGGACGCTCCGGGCATCCTCCGACGTCGGCCCGGATCCGGACGTGGTCGTCGAACGGACGCGGGACGCGGACGGCACCGAGCGGATCACCCTCCAGAGCGCGGCCCCTCGTACCCTGCGCCTGCCCGTCGAGATCGCCCTCGGCACGGATCTGGCGGAACTGGGCTCGGTGGCCTCGGGCCGAGCCGGCCCCGAACTGCCCGCCAGCGTCCACGACTCCGGCCTGCGCTGGTCCTGCGCCACGGGGCACTCGGCCGTCACCGCCGACCCGCCGCCCACCGACGCCCTGGCCTCAGCCGGACTCCTGCGCTGGGAGTTCGAACTGCCGCCGGGCGGCACCCGCAGCGTGGAGCTGCGCGTACGCTCGGACTGGGTTGGGCCCATCAGGGCGGTGGGACATGGCGCGGCGAGCCCGTTCGCCCCGGCCCGGGCGGCGGGCGACGACCCCAGAGTCGGGGCACTCCTGCGCACCTGCGTCGAGGATCTCCAGGCCCTGCTGCTGCGAGACCCCGGGCATCCGTCCGACGTACACCTCGCGGCGGGGGCGCCCTGGCGGTGCGGCCTCGCACCGGCCGAGGCGCTTGTCGCGGCCCGGATGACGTTGCCACTCGGCACCCGCCTCGCCGCAGGCACCCTGCGGACTCTGGCCCGCACTCAACTCGCCGGCCCGGGGCCGCGGACCGGTCTGATTCCGGGACCGCGCCGGGACGGCGGGCCGTACCTGCCGCCGGGCTGCACGGCGACCGAGGCGACCTTGCTCTTTCCCGTGCTCCTTGCGGAGGCCCGGCGCTGGGGGTTGGCGCAGCAGGAGGTGGAGGAACTGCTGCCCACGGCCGAGCGATGCCTCGAATGGCTGCGGACCAGCGTCGGCGACGGCATCTACCTGCCCGATCCGCATCCCGGGGGACCGCTCCGGTGCGAGACACAGGCACATGCCCATCGGGCGGCGCTGCTGGGCGCCGACCTGCTCGACGCATACGGCCGGTCAGGTGGACCCGCGCTGCGGGAGTGGGCCCAAGAGCTGAGGCGGGCGTTTCGCGACGAATTCTGGGTCGAGGACCGAGGAGGTGGCAGACCGGCGGCGGCCCGCGCCCCGGACGGTCGCCTCGTGCCACACCTCGGTTCGAGCACCGCCCACCTCCTCGACACCGGTCTGCTCGGCTGCGGAGAGCTGGCACCCGGTCTGCTCGACAAGGTGCAGACCGAACAACTCGCTCGGCTGCTCGGCGGCCCGGCCATGGACTCGGGCTGGGGCCTGCGCGGCCTGGGGGCGAAGGAGGTGGCGTACAACCCGTTCGGCCATCGCGGGGGCGCGGTGCGCGTTCAGGAGACGGCGGTCGCCGTTGCGGGACTGGCCGCCGCCGGCTACGAGAAGGAGGCGAGCTCGCTGCTGCGGGGCGTGCTGGCGGCCGCAGAGCACTTCGGCCACCGGCTGCCCGAGATGTACGGGGGAGAGCAGCGCACGGAGGGGCGCGCCCCGCTGCCACATCCCGCGGCCTCCCGACCGGCGGCCACGGCCGCCGGCGCCGGGGTGCTGCTGCTCGCCTGCCTGGTCGGGATCCGCCCCGATGCACCTGCCGGGACGGTGACCCTGCGCCCCTTCCGTGGCGCGCCGCTGGGGGAGATCGGGCTGACGGGACTGCGGATCTCGGGTGCCCCCTTCTCCGTACGCGTCAGCAGGCTCGGCCTCGCCATGGTCGAGGAAGCGGCCGACGGACTGCAGTTGGGGATGTGACCTCGCGGGACAGAGCCGCTCACGGAGACCGAGGGCGCCCGTGGCCGCCGTACCTGTTGGAAGTGGATCAACCGCGGACGCGGCTGACGAAGGAGGTGTTTATCGTCAGGCAGACGACTATGATCGCGGCATGCCCTACGACCCGTCGGCCTTTCCGCCCTTCGCCGTGACCGTGGACCTGGTCGTGCTGACAGTGCGCCGCCATGCCCTGTGCGCCTTGGCGGTACGGAGGGGCGAGCAGCCGTTCCAGGGACGGTGGGCGCTCCCCGGCGGCTTCGTACGGCCCGACGAGGATCTGGCCCAGGCCGCGGCGCGCGAACTCGTCGAGGAAACCGGGCTGTGTGCCCACGACCCGTTCACGCCCGCGCAGGACAACGGCGCACACCTGGAGCAGCTCGCGACATATGGAGACCCCAAACGTGACCCTCGCATGCGGGTGGTCAGCGTGGCCCATCTAGCGCTGGCCCCCGATCTGCCCGCGCCCCGGGCCGGCGGCGACGCCAACAGCGCGCGCTGGGCACCGGTCGAGGAGCTCCTGCAGCAGGGCGGCTACGGCCGCGACGGAGAGCAGGCGGCGCCCCTCGCCTTCGACCACGCACAGATCCTCTCGGACGGTGTGGAGCGCGCCCGATCCAAGATCGAGTACTCGTCGCTGGCGACCGCCTTCTGTCCGACCGAGTTCACCGTCGGCGAGCTGCGCCGCGTGTACGAGGCCGTGTGGGGGGTGGCGCTCGACCCGCGCAACTTCCACCGCAAGGTGACCGGCACGCCGGGCTTCCTGGTGCCCACGGGCGGGACGACCACGCGCCAGGGCGGCCGGCCCGCCCAGCTCTTCCGTGCCGGCGGCGCCACACTGCTCAACCCTCCGATGCTGCGCCCCGAGGTCTGACGAGGCGCGGAAGAACGGGTCCGGACTCCCGGCCGGGGGGAGGGCACTCAGGGGGAAATGTCCGGCTTCTGGGCTCGGGGTGCGCGCAGGGAACAGTTCAGGGTTCTGTGCCCGGCTGCGATCGCGTGAGTGGGAAGCCTGCCGCGACGAGCCTCGAGGTGCCCGAAAAACCGGAAATGTCGCGCTATCTTGCTTCGAGTGATCCAGGCCATCGGACTGACCAGCAACCCCCACAAGGAGCTTCCGCCCGCCCTCGACGACGTGTCCTTCGAGGCACACGCGGGCCGCGTCACGGCGGTCCTCGGAGCGCCGGGCGCGGGCAAGACGACGGCGCTGAGGCTCATGCTCGAACTCCAACAGGGCCGCGGTATCACCTACTTCAGAGGCCGCCCTCTCCACCGGATCGCCCATCCGTCGCGCGAAGTCGGCGTGCTCCTGGGGGAAGTGCCCGGCCATCCGGCGCGCACGGTCCGCGGCCAACTCCGCATGCTGTGCGCCGCAGCCGGCGTGCCCGTGCGACGCGCGGACGAAGTTCTCGAAGTGGTCGGGCTCGCCGGCCTGCGCGACGAACGCCTGGGCACGCTCTCGCGCGGCATGGACCGCCGCCTCGGCCTGGCGTGCGCGCTCCTGTCCGATCCGCACACCCTCCTCCTCGACGAACCGGCCGACGGACTCTCCGCCGGTGAAGGCCGATGGCTGCACGGCATTCTGCGCGCACACGCCGTCCAGGGAGGCACGGTGCTGTTCACCACGGACGACCCGAAGGAGGCCGCGCGAACGGCCGACCGGGTCGTCACGCTGGAGGAGGGCCGACTCGTCGCCGACCAGGAGGCCGCGGACTTCGCCCGCACCCGGCTCCGCCCGCGCGTCGCCGTGCGCAGCCCACACGCCGCCCGGCTCAGCGCCCTGCTGACCAAGGAGGCCCGCACCGCACAGCGCTCCCTGGAGGTCGTACGTGAGGACGGCAACCGGCTCTCGGTGTACGGCAGCACCTGCGCCGACGTCGGCGAGACCGCCTTCCGGCACGGCATCCTCGTACACCAACTCGCCGACGAGATCGGGGACATGGGTCCCGTCCCCGCGCCGTGCACCGAAGGGGCCGCCCAGCAGGCCGACGAGCCGCGTGCGGCCGAGACGCCGGCCGCGAATGACCTGGCCCCCCTCCCGCCCCCCATCGCCGTACGCCAGGCCCCCAGCCCGCTGCGTCCCCTGCGCTACGAACTGCGCCGCGCCACCGGAGTGGGCACTGGCTACCTCACCACGGCCGCCGTTCTCGTCACCTCGGCCCTTCTGTCCGTTCTACTGGCCCGAATCGGTCATACCCCCCAGCCCCGCCTCCTGGCCGCGTGGCCGCGGGAACTCCCCCTGCCGCCCACAGCGCTCGGCGCCGGACTGCTCGGTGCCATCGCCTTCGGTGATGAGTTCCGCCACCCCGCCCTGGCCGCGGATCGCGGCACCGTCCCCCGCCGCCTGGGACTGCTCGCCGCCAAACTCCTCGTCGCCTCGGCCACGGCGCTGACGCTGGCCTTCCTCGCCGTGGGATGCGACCTCGAGGTGCTTTACGTCGTCTACGGACGGGAGCTCACCGAAGTTCCCGCGGACTGGTTGTCGCTCAGTACGAGTTGGCTCGGGCTCGTGATGGGCTGCGCCTGGGCGGGTGTGCTGGCCGCGGGCATCTTCCGGTCCACGAGCGCGGGGCTCGCGGCGGTGCTCGCCGTGCCGATCCTCGTCGTACCGCTCGTACAGAAGGCCTTGGAGGGGCCGTCTGTGCGGACCGCGGCCGGATTTTCCGTGCGACTGAGGGAGGTGGTGCTGATGCAGTGGCCGTTCGGAGGCGAGCGCTATCTGGCTGCTGGGGCGCGCATGGTCGCCCAACCGGTCGGCGGCGCGCTGACGTTGTCGCTGACCGCCCTGCTCTGCGCATATCTGCTCACGACCCTGCGTAGCAGAGTCCGATGACGGCTGTCCGCACCCTTCCGCTCCCGGTGTGCGCACAACTCCCCGAAGTGCGCCCATTTCTTTCCGATAAGGCGTCAATTGCGACGGGGTGAGCGATCACCCTTTCGTGTGCTTTTCACCAAAGACCTCAAGGGAGTTGGAGCCAGCGCCGACAAAGGATCCGTGAGTACCCTTGCGCAGACCATGATGACCGCCGCCCGCTCCGCAGACTCCGGCCTGACCGGCCCGGGCGACCTCGACCGCTATCCCTATGCCGAGGCCCCTGGTGCCGACCGCATGGGAGCCCCCGCGTGGGAGAGCGCGGACACCGAGCTGGGCCGTGTGGGCCGGCGGGCCGCGGGCAGCCGCGGACGCGGCCTGCACGGCCAACTCGTCCAGCAACTGGGCCAGATGATCGTCTCCGGCGACCTGGGCGCGGACCGCCCGCTCGTTCCCGAGGAGATCGGCCAGCGGTTCGAGGTCTCCCGCACCGTCGTCCGCGAATCCCTCCGCGTCCTGGAGGCGAAGGGGCTGGTCAGCGCCCGTCCGAACGTCGGCACGCGCGTGCGGCCCGTCAGTGACTGGAACCTCCTCGACCCGGACATTATCGAATGGCGGGCCTTCGGACCGCAGCGCGACGACCAGCGGCGCGAGCTGAGTGAGCTGCGCTGGACCATCGAGCCACTCGCCGCGCGTCTCGCCGCCGGCCACGGGCGCGAGGACGTCCAGCAGCGGCTCGGCGACATGGTCGAGATCATGGGCCATGCCATGGCGCAGGGTGACTCGCTCACCTTCTCGCGGGCCGACGCCGAGTTCCACTCGTTGCTCATCCAGCTCGCCGGCAACCGGATGCTGGAGCATCTCTCCGGAATCGTGTCGGCCGCGCTCCAGGTCTCCGGAAACCCGGTCACCGGCTGTGACCGGCCCAATGAGGCCTCCCTGGCGCACCACGGGCGCATCGTCGACGCGCTCGCCGCGGCCGACGGTACGGCGGCCGAGGCGGCCATGCGTCAACTTCTCACCGTCCACCCCGAGGTGGAGCGCGTGGTACCCGCGCCGCGCGAGCACTGATCGAGCACCGAGGGCGGCGTGGTCGGGGGCGTGTGCCCTCTCATGGCATCGCTTGGCCGGCGAACCATCTCGTGTCGGCACCCCGTCGGATCCTTTCGGACCTGGCGGGGTTCGGCGCGAGGGGGTTATGGCCATGAGCTGACCCCCTCTGACCGTATCTGGACGCTTTTGAGCGCTTACGGGGTGTGACTCGGGCCACGCAGATTGGGCGTAACGCTCTTCCGGGCAGCGCGATGACCTAAGAGGTGACAGCCGAGGAGGGAATACAGACGCCGTTTGCGGCGCTGTCCATCTTCCCGGCCCACGCCCGCGCCGTCGACCCATCCCCAAGTCGTCGGTCGTCGGCTCCCGTCCACAATGGATGGGGCCGGAAGCCGTTTTCCAACGTTCCGAGAGGTTGTTCGTGTCGGCCAGCACATCCCGTACGCTCCCGCCGGAGATCGCCGAGTCCGTCTCTGTCATGGCGCTCATTGAGCGGGGAAAGGCTGAGGGGCAGATCGCCGGCGATGACGTGCGTCGGGCCTTCGAAGCTGACCAGATTCCGGCCACTCAGTGGAAGAACGTACTGCGCAGCCTCAACCAGATCCTCGAGGAAGAGGGTGTGACGCTGATGGTCAGTGCCGCGGAGCCCAAGCGCACCCGAAAGAGCGTCGCAGCGAAGAGTCCGGCCAAGCGCACCGCCACCAAGACCGTGGCGGCCAAGACGGTGACCGCGAAGAAGGCCACCGCCACCGCCGCTTCGGCAGTGCCCGCCGCCGACGACCCGGCTGAGGACGCGTCCGCCAACCAGGCCCCCGCCAAGAAGACGACGGCCAAGAAGGCCGTCGCGAAGAAGACGGTCGCCAAGAAGACGGCGGCCAAGAAGACGACCGCCAAGAAGGACGACGCCGAGCTCGGCGACGACGAGGCAGTCGAGGAGACCCCGGGCAAGCCCGGCGCCGAAGAGCCCGCCGAGGACGGCGCGCAGGGCTTCGTGCTGTCCGACGAGGACGAGGACGACGCGCCCGCGCAGCAGGTCGCCGCCGCCGGCGCCACCGCCGACCCGGTCAAGGACTACCTCAAGCAGATCGGTAAGGTCCCGCTGCTCAACGCCGAGCAGGAGGTGGAGCTCGCCAAGCGCATCGAGGCCGGTCTGTTCGCCGAGGACAAGCTGGCCAACGCCGACAAGCTCGCCCCCAAGCTCAAGCGTGAGCTGGAGATCATCGCCGAGGACGGCCGCCGCGCCAAGAACCACCTCCTGGAGGCCAACCTCCGTCTGGTGGTCTCCCTGGCCAAGCGCTACACCGGCCGCGGCATGCTCTTCCTGGACCTCATCCAGGAGGGCAACCTCGGTCTGATCCGCGCGGTCGAGAAGTTCGACTACACCAAGGGCTACAAGTTCTCCACGTACGCCACCTGGTGGATCCGTCAGGCGATCACCCGCGCCATGGCCGACCAGGCACGCACCATCCGGATCCCGGTGCACATGGTCGAGGTCATCAACAAGCTCGCGCGCGTGCAGCGCCAGATGCTCCAGGACCTGGGCCGTGAGCCCACCCCGGAGGAGCTGGCCAAGGAGCTCGACATGACCCCTGAGAAGGTCATCGAGGTCCAGAAATACGGTCGCGAGCCCATCTCGCTGCACACCCCGTTGGGTGAGGACGGTGACAGCGAGTTCGGTGACCTCATCGAGGACTCCGAGGCCGTCGTTCCGGCCGACGCGGTCAGCTTCACGCTCCTCCAGGAGCAGCTTCACTCCGTTCTCGACACCCTTTCCGAGCGCGAGGCGGGTGTCGTCTCGATGCGCTTCGGTCTCACCGACGGTCAGCCGAAGACCCTCGACGAGATCGGCAAGGTGTACGGCGTGACGCGTGAGCGGATCCGCCAGATCGAGTCCAAGACGATGTCGAAGCTGCGTCACCCGTCGCGCTCCCAGGTGCTGCGCGACTACCTCGACTAGGCCTCGGCCGTACGTCACTGAGGGCCCGACTCCCGCGGGGAGCCGGGCCCTCGGCGTATGCGCGGAGTGCGTACCCGCGCTTGTTGGATCACTCTGGGTGTTCCATGACCATCCCAGAGTGAGGAGCGCGCATGCGCCGTCTCTTTGCACCCGTCCTGGCCCTCGCGGCCGCCGCAGCCGCGATACCGCTTGCGTCCCCCGCCCCGGCAGCGGGCGACAGCGTTGTCATCGGTGGCTATCCAGTCGATATCTCCAAGAGTCCGTGGACGGTGGCGCTGTCCAGTCGTGACCGGTTCGGGGGTACGCGCGCAGGGCAGTTCTGCGGGGGAGTGGTAATCGGCCCGTCCACGGTGCTGACCGCGGCCCACTGTCTGGGCGCGGACGTACTCGGGGCGCCGCCACAGCAGGTGCGGGACCTGAAGGTCATCGCGGAGCGCGGGGATCTGCTGTCGGCCAAAGGCAAGGAGATCCCGGTAAGCGCTATCCGGATCAACCCGGCCTATGACAGCCACACGAACGCTGGGGACTTCGGCGTGCTCACACTCGCCACGCCACTTCCCGCGAGTTCGGTCATGCGCATGGCATCCTCCGGCGACGCCGCGTACGAACCGGGGACGGCCGCCGTGGTCTACGGCTGGGGTGACGCGTCGGGCGGTGGCGACTACGCGCGCACGCTGCGGGCCGCGCCCGTGCACGTGCTCCCGGACGCCTCGTGCAAAGAAGCCTATCCGGGGAGCGCTGTCGGCACATACCGAGCAGCGTCCATGCTGTGCGCCGGTGAACCCGAGGGCGGGCGGGACGCCTGTCAGGGCGACAGCGGGGGGCCGCTGGTCGCCCAGGGGCGGCTCATCGGCCTTGTGTCATGGGGGGTCGGCTGCGGACGGGCTGGCAGCCCAGGTGTCTACACGCGGGTCTCGGCCGTCGCCTCGGCGCTCGGCGGGAGCCGCTGAGCGCGACCGGCGAAGCGGTATGAGTACGGGCGGCCACTCCCTGTGTCCAGGGGGTGGCCGCCCGCTCACCGGCCTGTTGCCGGCACTCGCTCGTCGTTGATGCGAAGTGTCAGCGTTCTTCGTCGTTGACGCTTTCGGGAACGGACGTCAGCCGCTCCGTCTCGTCCTGTATCTCAGCGGCGATCTTCTTGAGTTCCGGCTCGAACTTGCGACCGTGGTGGGCGCAGAAGAGCAGTTCTCCGCCGCTCAGGAGGACGACGCGCAGATAAGCCTGGGCGCCGCAACGGTCGCAGCGGTCAGCGGCCGTCAGCGGGCTCGCGGGGGTCAGAACAGTAGTCACGTCGCCTCTTCTCTAGCTCGACGAGCTGTCGTACCAGGGTCAACATCCAACCAGGCCGAAAACGTTCCCGCTCGCGGCTTTTCCTCGAAAAATTTCTTCCGGGCCGGCTGTCTGCTGCCGGTTGGCGGCGAATGAGCCGTATTGCGTGTCTTCGTGTCTGTACGGGTTCGCGCTGGTGGTCAGGGGGTCTGTCCTCCCGGCTGGCTTGCCGGTTGTTCATGAGGACGTGCCCGGAGCCTAAATGGTTCATGCCTGGAAGGGAACGTGATATGTACTTCACTCAATCGAGGGATCGAACACCTATACGACCCTGGACTAGTCTGGGATTCGTGCGAGGGTGGCGTTACAACGGCTCTACCAGGCCTCGGTACCCTCTGAGCGGCGACCGAAGCCGGGCCCTTACCCAAAAGGGTCCCATCTGAAATTCAGCGAGGAGCGAACCGCGTGACCGCCGAGACGTCCGTGCCGTCCACAGCGCTGCTGACCGGAGCAGACCGGGACGGTTCCAACTACACCGCGCGGCACCTGCTCGTCCTCGAGGGGCTCGAGGCCGTACGCAAGCGCCCGGGCATGTACATCGGGTCGACCGACAGTCGCGGCCTGATGCACTGCCTCTGGGAGATCATCGACAACTCCGTCGACGAGGCTCTCGGGGGCTACTGCGACCACATCGAGGTGATCCTGCACGACGACGCCTCGGTGGAGGTGCGGGACAACGGCCGCGGCATCCCGGTCGACGTGGAGCCCAAGACGGGCATGTCCGGTGTCGAGGTCGTGATGACCAAGCTGCACGCCGGCGGCAAGTTCGGCGGCGGCTCGTACGCGGCCTCCGGCGGTCTGCACGGCGTGGGCGCCTCCGTGGTGAACGCGCTCTCCGCCCGCCTGGACGTGGAGGTCGACCGGAGCGGCCACACCCACGCGGTGAGCTTCCGTCGCGGTACGCCAGGAGCGTTCAAGGCGGACGGTCCGGACGCCGCCTTCGACGCCACGGGCGGCCTGCGCAAGCTCAAGCGGATCCCCAAGGCCCGAACCGGCACGCGCGTGCGTTACTGGGCGGACCGCCAGATCTTCCTCAAGGACGCCAAGCTCTCCCTGGAGCACCTGCACCAGCGCGCCCGCCAGACCGCCTTCCTGGTGCCCGGCCTGACCATCGTCGTCCGCGACGAGTACGGACTCGGTGAGGGCGGCAGCAAGGGCGAGGAGTCCTTCCGCTTCGACGGCGGCATCAGCGAGTTCTGTGAGTACCTGGCCACCGACAAGCCCGTCTGTGACATCCTCCGGTTCTCCGGTCAGGGCATCTTCAAGGAGACGGTCCCGGTCCTCGACGACCATGGGCAGATGACGCCGACCGAGGTCACACGTGAACTCGGTGTCGACGTCGCGCTGCGCTGGGGAACCGGTTACGACACGACCCTGAAGTCGTTCGTGAACATCATCGCCACCCCCAAGGGCGGTACCCACGTCGCGGGCTTCGAGCAGGCTGTCACCAAGACGATGCTCGAGGTGCTGCGCGCCAAGAAGCTGCTGCGTGTCGCCGAGGACGACATCGTCAAGGACGACGCGCTGGAGGGCCTGACCGCCGTCGTCACCGTGCGCCTCGCCGAGCCACAGTTCGAGGGGCAGACCAAGGAGGTCCTCGGCACGTCGGCTGCCCGCCGCATCGTGACGAATGTGGTCTCCAAGGAGCTCAAGGCGTTCCTGACCTCCACGAAGCGGGACGCCGCCGCGCAGGCTCGGGTCGTTCTCGAGAAGGCAGTCGCCGCCGCCCGTACGCGGATCGCCGCCCGCCAGCACAAGGACGCGCAGCGCCGGAAGACGGCCCTGGAGTCCTCTTCGCTGCCCGCCAAGCTCGCGGACTGCCGCAGTGACGACGTGGAGCGCAGCGAGCTGTTCATCGTCGAGGGTGACTCGGCACTCGGTACGGCCAAGCTGGCCCGGAACTCCGAGTTCCAGGCGCTGCTGCCGATTCGAGGCAAGATTCTCAACGTTCAGAAGGCGTCCGTCACGGACATGCTGAAGAACGCCGAGTGCGGTGCGATCATCCAGGTCATAGGAGCGGGGTCCGGCCGGACCTTCGACATCGACGCGGCGCGCTACGGGAAGATCATTCTTCTCGTCGACGCCGATGTCGACGGCGCGCACATCCGCATCCTGCTGCTGACGCTGTTCCAGCGCTACATGCGGCCGATGGTGGAGGCGGGGCGGGTGTTCGCCGCGGTGCCGCCGCTGCACCGCATCGAGCTCAGTCAGCCCAAAAAGGGCCAGGACAAGTACATCTACACGTACTCGGATCGGGAGCTGCGCGAGACGCTGCTTGAGCTGCAGCGCAAGAACGTGCGGTACAAGGACTCGATTCAGCGCTACAAGGGACTCGGCGAGATGGACGCCGACCAGTTGGCCGAGACGACGATGGATCCGCGGCACCGGACGCTGCGTCGGATCAACATCTCCGATCTGGAGGCGTCCGAGCAGGTGTTTGATCTGCTGATGGGGAACGATGTGGCTCCGCGCAAGGAGTTCATCTCCAGCTCGGCGGCGACGTTGGATCGCTCACGGATCGACGCGTAGGCGGGCGGGGCGCCTTCTGCAGGGTCGGTTGGTCGGGGCCGTGCCGGTACATCCCTGCCCGTCGCGCCGACGGATCAGACGTTGGTCCGTGGGGAGCCGTCTCTGGTCGCGAACGTAAGCGACGGGCATGGGATGTAGGCAGGGGATGTACCGGCACGGCCCCTCGGCCGGTGCATCATCCAGCCCGGTGGGCATGAACCAGCCCGTCCGGCGTTTGAGGACGAGGCCGTTCAAGCCGAACGGGGGGTCTGGGGGCGGAGCCCGGAGTACGTGACGGGTAGGGGCGGAGGGGGCGGAATCCAAGAGCACGGCCACCCTGCAGCAGCGCCCAGCGGGGAAGCTCCACCCGTAGGTGGAGATGCGAGGTGGTCGGGGATCCACCCACGATCCACCCCGGCTCCGATCTGCTGACCAGCCGATTTCCGTAGCGTCGAAGGCGTCGACAGCTCCCGCTGCCGATACCCGCTCTTCCCCGCCAACGGAGGCCATGATGTCCGGGCTCGTCCACGCTTTGCTGACCTGCGCCGTCGTTGTCCTGGTGATCGCGCGCCAGTTCCGCACCCGCAGGATCACGACGGACCGGCGCTGGTGGATCGTGCCCTCCGTTGTGGCCTTCCTCGCTCTGCGAGAGCCCGGAGTGATCGATCCGCACCATCAAACCGGGGCGATCCTTCTGCTCGGTGTGGAACTGCTCATAGGCCTGGCCATGGGGGCCGGCTGGGCATGGACGACGCGGATATGGACTGAGCCGGACGGCTCGGTGTGGAGCAAGAGCACCAAGGCCAGCCTGGCCGTCTGGATCGTGGGCGTAGGGCTGCGTCTGGGTCTGTTCGGCATCGGTGCCCTGCTCGGCGTGCACCAGAACTCTTCCGCTCTGCTGCTCGGGCTCGCGGCGACGCTGCTGGTCCGCTCCGGGCTCGTGGTCTGGCGGACGCAATCGCTGCGCCCCGCGGACGAAGTGGGCCGGGCGTACGGTGACGGCGTTTCTCAGGCCTCGTGGAAGGAGCACGTGTGACGGAGAACGCGTGGAAGCACTGGCCCTCCCGCGAGGCCCTCTCCCGAGAGGGATCGCCCAAGGCGCGGCGGGCACTCGCCTGGACCGTGCGGGCCCTCGCCCTGGGCACACTCATCGCGACGACCTTCACGAACAGGGACCTGCCCGGCTGGGGCGTCGCGGCGGCCCTCGCGGGAATCGTGCTCTGCGCGCTCCTCGCCTGGGCGTTCTGGCGGACCACGCTCGAACACCGCCTGCTGCCGTCCCTGGGGCTGCTCACTCTGCTGCTCGCGATCGCCACGGTGGGGCAGGGCGTGGGCTTCCGGACGCCGGCGCTCGTCCTGTGGTGCGGGTGCGCAGTCAGCGCCATCGAGCGGCTGCCTCTCGCGGCAGCTCTGCCGGCCACCTCCGTGGCACTGAGCGCGTACGCCGTCGTCAACAACGATGTCTGGCTGACCACCGCGGCCACCACAGCGGGGCTCGCGCTGGCCGGATATGTGCTGCGTCTGGACGCGGAGGCGCGGGGGAGCGCACAGCGACTGCTGGCGCAGGAGCGTGCGGCACGTACGGCCGAAGCGGAATCGGCGGCGCTCGCGGAGCGGGCGAGGATCGCGCGGGAGATCCACGACGTGCTGGCCCACAGCCTCTCGGCGCAACTCGTGCACCTGGAGGCGGCCCGGCTGCTCATTGAGCGGGGCGCGGACCGCGAGACCATCCTCGAACGGGTCGTAGCGGCACGGGGGATGGCCCGCGAGGGGCTGGCGGAGACCCGGCAGGCGCTCTCCGCGCTGCGGGGCGAGATCACCCCGCTGGAGGACTTCCTCGGCGAACTCGTCGCCGCGGCCGACGGTGCCGACGTCACCGTGACCGGCGAACGGCACGCGCTGCCCGCCGAAGCCTCGCAAGCGGTGCGCAGAGTCGCTCAGGAGGCTCTGACGAACGTGCGCAAGCACGCTCCGGGCGCCAAGGTTCATGTACGGCTCGACTACGGCGAGCACGAAGTGACGCTGGACGTACGGGACTCGGGCGGCCCACCGGGCGAGCTCAGCGGCTCCGGAGCCGGGTACGGTCTGCTGGGCATGCGGGAGCGTGCCGAGTTGCTGGGCGGTTCGCTGGAGGCCGGACCGGACAAGGAGGGGTTCGTGGTGACGCTGAAGGTGCCCGTATGACACAGAGCGAGGAGGCGGCAAGGAAGCCGGCGCGGGTTGTGGTGGCGGACGACCAGACCGTGGTGCGCGAGGGCATTGTGATGCTGCTGGGACTGCTGCCCGGGATCGAGGTCGTCGGAGCGGCCGGGGACGGGGACGAGGCGGTGGAGCTGGTCGCCGAACTCGCTCCGGACGTCGTGCTGATGGACCTGCGCATGCCCCGCTGTGACGGTGTCGAGGCGACCCGGCGCATCCGCGCCGAGCACCCCGGGACACAGGTCGTCGTGCTGACGACGTACGCGGACGACGAGTCGTTGTTTCCCGCGCTCAGAGCGGGGGCCCGCGGTTATCTGACCAAGGACGCGGGAGGCGACGAGATCGTACGGGCGGTGGAGAGTGTGCTGTCCGGGGACGTGGGGCTCTCGCCGAGCATCCAACGACGGCTGCTGGAGCGGCTGTCGGAGCCGGCACCGCAACAGGCTCCGCCTGCGGAGGCACCGGACGGGCTCACCGCGCGCGAGACCGAGGTGCTCCTGCTGATCGCCGAGGGCCTCAGCAACCAGGAGATCGCCCGCAAACTGCATGTCTCCACGGCCACCGTGAAGACCCACATCAACAACCTCTTCGCCAAGACCGGGCTCAAGGACCGTGCTCAAGCAGTGCGTTACGCCTATGGGAAGGGTCTCGTACGGCCGCCGGCCGGCTGAGTCACCTGATGGGGTGAAGAGCGCGGAGAGAAGAGTCCGGGATCTTCCCGATCTGCCCATCCTTGGGCACGCGGCCGAAACGGGCCGCGGACAAGGAGAGTTCGGTGGAGAAACACGACGGTGGCGACAGCGGGAAGGTCCGGTTCGACGACCCCTGGTACGACGCGCTCGCCTCCGGCTGGGGTGAGGTGGACGGCACGGGTGCCCCCGCTCCCGCTGTGCCGCCCGCACGCCCGGACCACGAAGCACGGACAGGCGGGGCGGCCGACGTCTATCTGGAGGTGCAGCGCAGTGCTGCCTTCCAGGAGGTGCGCAGCCGGTACCGGAGGTTCGTAATCCCGGGTGTCGCGATGTTCTTCACCTGGTACGTGAGCTATGTGGTGACCGCGACGACGGCGCCGGGTTTCATGGCGCGGCCCGTCGCCGGTGAGGTGAACGTGGCGCTGCTCGCGGGACTCGGGCAGTTCCTCACGACGTTCCTGTTCACCTGGGCGTACGCGCGGCATGCGCGGTTGCGCAGGGACCGGGCCGCGCTGGATCTGCGCTGGGACACCCAGGAGCTGACGCGGAACGTCAGAGGTGGTGAGCGATGAGCGGCAACCATCAGACGCTGGCGCTGCTGCTGTTCAGCGTGTTCGTGGCGGTGACGCTGGCGATCACGACGTGGGTGAGCCGTAACCGGCATGGTTCGGCGGAGGAGTTCTATGCCGGCGGGCGGCTGTTCTCACCGCTGGAGAATGGTTTTGCCATCTCCGGCGACTACATGTCGGCGGCGTCCTTCCTTGGGGTCACGGGGCTCATCTCGCTCTACGGATACGACGGGTTGTTGTACGTCGTGGGGTTTCTCGTCGCTTGGCTGGTTGTCCTGTTCCTGGCCGCCGAACTGGTGCGCAACTGCGGGCGGTTCACCCTCGCCGATGTTGTCGCGGCCCGGATGAGTGAGCGGCCCGTGCGGATCGCGGCGGGAACTTCCTCGGTGACCGTGTCCGTTCTGTATCTGGTGGCGCAGATGGTGGGAGCGGGCAGTCTGGTCGCGCTGCTGCTGGGAGGCACGAGCGAGGCGGCGCGGAACTGGACGGTGATCGGCGTCGGCGCGCTGATGGTGATCTATGTGTCGCTGGGAGGGATGCGGGCCACCACCTGGATTCAGATCGTCAAGGCGGTCCTGTTGCTCGGCGGGGCCATGACTCTGACCGCGCTCGTCCTGGTGCGCTTCCATGGGGACATCAATGAGCTGCTGCGTTCGGCGGCGCAGCGCAGCGGGCACGGCAGGGCGTTTCTCGCGCCCGGACTCAAGTACGGCGGGGACTGGACGGCGCGCTTCGACTTCATGAGCCTGGGTCTCGCGCTGGTGCTCGGCACGGCGGGGTTGCCGCACATCCTGTCGCGGTTCTACACCGTTCCGACGGCCCGGGCCGCGCGGCGCTCGGTGGTCTGGTCGATCGGGCTCATCGGCGGCTTCTACCTGATGACGATCGTGCTGGGTTTCGGGGCGGCCGCGATCGTCGGCCCTGAGGCGGTGCGCGGGTCGAACGCGGCGGGGAACACCGCGGTTCCGCTCCTCGCGCTCGATCTGGGCGGCGGGGCGAATTCAACGGGAGGAACGGTTCTCTTCGCGGTCGTCGCCGCCATCGCCTTCGCCACCATCCTGGCCGTCGTCGCCGGAATCACCCTCGCGTCCTCCGCGTCCGTGGCGCACGACCTGTACGCGTCGTTGCGCCGTCGGCACGCCAAGCCGCACAGCGAGGTGGCCGTGGCGCGGGCGGCGGCCGTCGGAATCGGCGTCGTGGCGATCGCCCTTGGGCTGCTCGCCCGCGATCTCAACGTGGCCTTCCTGGTGGGTCTCGCCTTCGCGGTCGCCGCGTCCGCGAACCTTCCGGTGCTGCTGTACTCGTTGTTCTGGCGGTCCTTCACCACACGCGGCGCGGTGTGGGCCGTATACGGCGGCCTGGCGCCCGCGCTGGTGCTCGTGCTGCTGTCGCCGGTGGTGTCCGGGAGCCCCGAGTCGTTGTTCCCGGGCGTGGACTTCCAGTACTTCCCGCTGCAGAACCCTGGACTCGTCTCGATTCCCCTGGGCTTCCTCGCCGGCTGGCTCGGCACGGTCACCTCGGCGGAGCCGCCGGACGAGGCCAAGCACGCCGAGCTCGAGGTGCGCGCGCTCACCGGAGCCGGGGCCGTCTGAGGGCCCGCGCGGGGGCGTACACGGCGAACGGGGAAGCCGTCATGGACGTACGCCACGGACGTACGCCGCGGGCGTGCGCCATGGCGCTTAGGGCGCCACCCACGTGTAGCGGTGCTCCGGTCGGCCCGTGTCTCCGTACTTGAGCGAGAGCCGCAGGCGTCCGGCCTGTTCGAGGTGGCGCAGATAGCGCTGAGCGGTGGAGCGGCTGAGGCCGGTCTCGGCGGCCACTTCGTGGGCCGACAGCGGGTGGTGCGCGCGGTGCAGTACGTCGCAGATGAGGTCGGTGGTCGGCTCCGAGTGACCGCTGGGGAGTCCCGGTGACGAGGGCGCGGGCGCGGTGCGCAGGGCGCCGAAGATCCGGTCGACCTGCTCCTGGCCCGCCACGCCGCGACCGCCGACCCGGTCGACGGTGCGGCGCAGGGCTGCGTACGAGTCGAGGCGGGTGCGCAGGGCGGTGAAGGTGAACGGCTTGACCAGATAGTGCAGGGCGCCCAGGCGCATCGCCGCCCGCACGGTGACCACATCGCTGGCCGCGGTGATCATGATGACGTCGGTGCCATGGCCGTGTTCGCGCATCCGGTGGACCAGTTCGAGGCCCGTCTGGTCGGGCAGATAGTGGTCGAGCAGGACCAGGTCGATGGGCGCGCGCTCGACGGCGGCCAGGGCCTGGGCAGCACTGTGTGCGCGGGCGGCCACCCGGAAACCGGGAACCTTTCCCACGTACTTGGCGTTGATCTCGGCGACGCGGAAGTCGTCGTCCACGACCAGGACGTCAATCATCGGGCCTCTTTCGCTCAAGGCCTGGCGAGCGTTAAGCCCGTGTTTCGGCTCCGCTGTTGTAGCGCGAGCAAAACGAGCACAACAGACTCTTGCAAGCAGAAGTAGGGCTTGCGCCCAGAAGACTGATGTTGTGGCCCGCGCCACATCTACGGTCCGGGCCATGAGCGCAGACACCAGCCCCGCCATCGAGCTGCGGGGCGCGAGCAAGATCTTCAAGACACCGTCGGGGGGTTTGCACACGGCGGTCAGGGAGCTGGACCTGACCATCGGACGCGGCGAGTTCGTGGCCGTCGTCGGTCCGACCGGGTGCGGGAAGTCGACCACGCTGACGCTGGTCAGCGGTCTCGAGGAGCCCACCGAGGGCGAGGTCCTGGTCGCCGGTGAGCCCGTCGCCGGCGTCGGCGACAAGGTCGGTTTCGTCTTCCAGCAGGACGCCACGTTCCCCTGGCGTACCGTCCTGTCCAATGTGATGGCCGGGCCCCGCTTCCGAGGCGTACCGAAGGCGGAGGCGAAGCGGCGGGCCCGCGAATGGCTGGCCCGGGTCGGGCTCGCGGCCTTCGAGGACCGCTATCCGCACCAGCTCTCCGGCGGCCAGCGCAAGCGCGTCGCCCTCGCCGCGACCTTCGTCAACGACCCCGAGATCCTGCTGATGGACGAGCCCTTCTCGGCGCTCGACGTGCAGACCAGGGCCCTGATGTCGGACGAGCTGCTCGAACTGTGGGAAGGCACGGGATCCTCGGTCGTCTTCGTCACCCACGACCTGGAGGAGTCCATCGCGCTCGCCGACAAGGTCGTCGTGATGACCGCGGGCCCCGCCACCGTGAAGCAGGTCTTCGACATCGATCTGCCGCGGCCGCGCAAGGTCGAATCGGTGCGTCTCGAGCCGCGGTTCATCGAGATCTACCGCGAGATCTGGGAATCCCTCGGCGAAGAGGTCCGCATCACCCGTGAGAGAGGTGCGGCCAATGTCGCCTGAGGTTCTCAGCACGCCGGTCGTCGACACGGTCAAGGCCCCGGGCCGCGCGCACTCCCGCGCTCGTGCCGCGCGCAGACGCAAGGTCGTGGTGGCCGCCGCCCGCGCGCTGCTCCTGGTCGCCGTTCTCGGCCTGTGGGAGGGGCTGTCGCGGGCCAAGGTCATCGATCCGTTCAACTTCTCGATGCCGTCGAAGATCTGGGACCAGATCTACACGTGGGTGACCCATGGGACCGCGCTCGGCTCCCTAGGCGAACAGATCTGGTACACGCTCCATGAGGCGCTGCTCGGCTGGGTCATCGGGGTGGTCGCGGGAGTGGTCTTCGGCATCGCGCTGGGGCGGATCGCCTTTCTCGCCGATGTCCTTGGTCCATACATCAAGGTGCTCAACTCCATACCGAGGATTGTCCTTGCACCTATCTTCGTGATCTGGTTCGGACTCGGACCGGCCTCCAAGGTCGCGTCGGCCGTGGTCCTCGTCTTCTTCCCGGTCTTCTTCAACGCCTTCCAGGGCGCCCGCGAGGTCGACCGCAACCTGGTGGCGAACGCCCGCATTCTCGGCGCGAGCGACCGGCGGGTGACCCTCCAGGTCGTCGTCCCGTCCGCCACTTCGTGGATCTTCACCAGCCTCCACGTCAGCTTCGGCTTCGCACTCATCGGCGCCATCGTCGGCGAGTACATCGGCGCCACCAAGGGCATCGGCCTGCTCGTCGCGCAGTCGCAGGGCACCTTCAACGCGGCCGGTGTGTACGCCGCGATGGTCATCCTGGCGGTCGTCGCCCTGCTGGCCGAGGGACTGCTGACCTTCGTCGAGCACCGCATCTTCCGGTGGAAGCCGTCGGACTCCGACCGCTGACCCCGCCGTACGCACGCACTTTCCTCACTCACAAGGACGTGAACCACCATGCGCAAGACCGCCAGATACTCCGCGCTGGCAGCCGCCGGTCTGCTCGCCCTCACCTCGCTCACCGCCTGCGCCAATGACGCGGCCGGCACGACGGCCGACTCCGGCAGTAACGGGGGCGGCGGCGCGGGCGAACACGTCAAGATCATGGTCGGTGGCCTGGACAAGGTCATCTACCTCCCCGCGATGCTCACCCAGCGGCTCGGCTACTTCAAGGAGGAGGGTTTGGATGTCCAACTCCTGAGCGAGCCGGCCGGTGTCCAGGCCGAGACCGCCCTCGTCTCCGGGCAGGTGCAAGGAGCCGTCGGTTTCTACGACCACACGCTCGACCTGCAGACCAAGGGCAAGTCCGTGGAGTCCGTCGTGCAGTTCTCACAGGCGCCCGGCGAGGTGGAGATCGTCGCCAAGACGCGAGCGGACGACATCACCTCACCCAAGGACTTCAAGGGCAAGAAGCTCGGTATCACCGGACTCGGCTCCTCGACCGACTTCCTCACGAAGTACCTCGCGGTCAAGAACGGTGTGAAGGTCAGCGAGTTCACGCCGGTCGCCGTCGGCGCCGGACCGACGTTCATTTCCGCCCTCCAGAAGGGGGCCATCGACGGCGGCATGACGACGGACCCCACCGTGGCCACGGTCATGGAGAAGAACCTCGGCAAGGTGCTCATCGACATGCGTACGCCGAAGGGGTCGCAGGAGGCGCTCGGCGGACCGTATCCCTCCTCCAGCCTCTACATGCAGACGGACTGGGTGAACAGCCACAAGGAGACGGTCCAGAAGCTGGCCAACGCCTTCGTGAAGACCCTCAAGTGGATGTCCACGCACACCGCGTCCGACATCGCCGCCAAGATGCCCGCCGACTACTCCCAGGGCAACAAGACGCTCTACGCCGCGGCCGTCCGCAGCACGCTGCCGATGTTCACCAAGGACGGCGTGATGCCCCAGGACGGTCCCGAGACCGTCGAGAAGGTCCTCAAGGCGTTCAACCCCAACATCAAGAACGCCGATGTGGATCTGAGCAAGACGTACACCACGGAGTTCGTGAAGAAGGCCGCCACCGGCTGAGCCGGCAACCTCGTACGGCTGTACTCCCCTGACAGCCGTACGAGGGCACCGCCTCCTCGGCCGTGCCCTCAAACGCGGGTCGCCCAGACGTAGCGATGCTCCGGGCGGCCCGCGTCGCCATATTTGAGGGTCAGCCTGGCCCTCCCCGTGCGCTCCAGGAGCTTCAGATAGCGCTGTGCGGTCTGCCGGCTCAGTCCGGTCTCCTCGGCGACCTCCTGGGCCGACAGCGGGCCCTCGGCGTTCACCAGGGCGCGCCGCACCAGCTCCGCGGTCGGCGGGGAGTGGCCCTTGGGCAGATCCGGCTCAGCGCTCGCCGACAGGGCTCCGAAGATCCGGTCCACCTCGGACTGTTCGGCCTCGCCGCCGCTGTCGAGGGTGCGGCGCAGATCCGCGTACGCCTCCAGCTTGGCGCGCAGGCCCGCGAACGCGAACGGCTTGACCAGGTACTGGAGTGCGCCCTGTCGCATCGCCGCCTGCACGGTCGAGATGTCACGGGCCGCGGTCACCATGATCACGTCGGTCTGGTGGCCGCGCCGGCGCATCTCCTGGACGACCGCGAGGCCCGTCTCGTCCGGCAGATAGTGGTCCAGGAGGACCAGGTCCAGGTGCGGCAGCGCCTCCATCCGGCGCAGCGCCTCGGCCGCGCTGTGTGCCTCGCCGGCGACGTGGAAGCCGGGAACCTTCTCCACGTAGGCGGCGTTGACCCGCGCGACCCGGGTGTCGTCGTCCACGACCAGGACCTCGATCATCGCGACTCCTCCTTGGCGTCCGTGGCGGCGGTGAGGGCGGCGTTCTCCGGGGACGAGGGCGGCTCCGGTACGAGCCGGGCCTGCGGTTCCGTCAGCGCCTCCGGCAGCACGACGGTGAACTCGGCGCCCCCACCGTCCGCCTCGGCCACCTCCGCGCTGCCACCCTGTCGCTCGGCGTGCCTGCGCACCAAGGAGAGGCCGATTCCGCGTTTGCCGTGCGCCGGGGGCTTCTTGGTGGTCCACCCGTCAGTGAAGATCAACTCCCGGCGCTCCTCCGGGATTCCGGGCCCGGTGTCCCGTACCCGAAGCACCGCGGTACGCCCCTCGGCGCGCAATTCGACCTCCACGCGTGCGTGCGGCGTGCCCGCGACGGCGTCGAGCGCGTTGTCGACGAGGTTCCCGACGACGGTGACCAGCCCCCTCGGGTCGATCAACCGATCCGGCAACAGAGTCCCGTCCGAGATCCACAGGGCGACGCCCCGCTCGGCGGCGACGGTCGCCTTGCCGACCAGCAGCGCGGCGAGCAGCGCGTCGTGGACCTTCTCGGTGACCTGTTCCGCCGTGACCCTGTGGTCGCCGACCACCTCTCCGACGAATTCCACGGCGTCGTCGTACATCTCCAGTTCAAGGAGCCCCAGGAGCGTGTGCATGCGGTTGGCGTGCTCATGGTCCTGGGCGCGCAGGGCGTCGATCAGTCCGCGGGTGGAGTCGAGCTCGCGGCCGAGCTGCTCCAGCTCGGTGCGGTCGCGCAGCGTGGCGACGGCGCCGCCGTCGTCGGTGGGCATGCGGTTGGCGACGAGGACGCGCTGGCCGCGGACAGTGAGCAGGTCGGTGCCGGTGACGCGGCCCGCGAGCACGTCGGTCGTACGTCCCGGGCCGAGCGCGTCGTCGAGCGATTGTCCGATGGCTTCGGCGTCGACGCCCAGCAGACGCTGCGCCTCGTCGTTCAGGAGGCGTACGCGGCCGCTGCGGTCCAGCGCGACGACGCCCTCTCTGATGCCGTGCAGCATCGCCTCGCGCTCCGCGAGCAGCCCCGAGATGTCGGAGAAGGCCAGGTCACGGGTTTGCCGTTGGACCCTTCGCGAGATGACATACGCGGCCAGCGCGCCGACGGCCATGGCCCCGCCCGCGTACGCCAGGAGCCCCGGGATCGCATCGATCAACCGGGCCCGCACGCTGTCGTACTTGATGCCGACCGAGACCGCGCCGATGATGTCGCCGTCGGCGTCGCGCAGAGGCACCTTGCCGCGGGCCGAACGGCCCAGGGTGCCGGTGTCGATCTGCATGACATCCTCGCCGGCCAGGGCCTGGCGGGGGTCGGTCGAGACCTTCTTGCCGATCTGCGTCGGGTCCCTGTGCGACCACCGCACCCAGTTCAGGTCCATCACCACCACGTACTCGGCCCCGCTGGCCTTCCGGATCCGCTCGGCCTCCGTCTGCACGGGCCCGTCCACGGACGGCCGCGTCGTGCGGAGGTCCTCGGCGATCTGCGGCTGAACCGCCGTGGTCTGCGCGATCGCGAGCGCGCGGCGCATCGCCTGGTCGTCCAGTTGCGCACTCAGGGGAGCGAGGAACAGCCCGGTGGCGAGAACGGCGACTCCCGCCGCGATCGCCACCTGCATCAGCAGCACCTGCGAGAACACCCGCCGCGGCAGACCGAGGCGCCGTCGTCGTGCGGGGGGAGTGGGGCTCATGGCTATGACGGTACGGCGACGGGCGGGCCCCGCCGAAGGGAGTGTGGTGTGGATCTCTTGACCGTCGGTGTGCGAGGAGTGGGGGACGGATACGAATATGGGGCCTTGAGGGCGGTGTCCGTCGTCAGCAGCTCACGGCGGCTGCCGTCCGCTCCAGCTCCCGTACGGCCACCACGTCCATCCTGGCCGGCGAACCCAAGGCCGAGCCGCAGCTCTCCTGGCGGGGCGGCAGCGAGGCGCCCCGCGCGACGACGACGCGCCACAGACGGCCGTCGGTGTGCGCGACGGTGATCTCCCAGCGCGGGGCGGTGCCCTCCGTGCGAACCACGGTCAGAGCGTCAGCGGCGTGCTCTCCGGCCACCCTGCGCACGGCCAGCTCGGCCGCCTGGCCGGGGCGCTCCCAGGCGGAGCTTCCGCGGCAGCCCTCGATGACGACACGACCTTCCTGCACGCCGTGGAGGATCTCCCTGACGGCGTGGGCCTCGACGCGACCGTAGGCGTATCCGTACGGCAGCACGAGCACCGTGGGCGAGAAGCGGTGACCGCCCAGATGGGTGACCTCCCAGACCCCCTTCACCCCGGAGACGGCGAGTTCGGCCGCGAGGGGCCGTCCGAGCAGGGCGCAGCAGCGATCACGCTTGCCATTGGTGCAGACGAGGGCGAGCGGGTCGCCTGCGTGGGCCCGACCCCCGAGAGCCGCGTCGAAGGTATCCGGGTCGCCCATGCCGAGCGCGGCGAAGTCGAGATCGAGCACCTGCTCGGGATCGCACGTGGTGGCGCTGTGCAGCCATACGTTTCCCGGAGTGGTGTGGGCCGCATACACATGGCGTTCGGTAGGCGTACCGAAGTCGGCGTGCCGGCCGGGGCGGCGGATGAGCGCGATCCGTACGCCGGTGCCCTCCGCCGCCGCCTCGAGGGCGCGGCCGAGCGCGGGGTCCAGATGGCTCGAAGTGAGCGCCTTGGCACCCCAGGGGCCGGGCTGCTCGATCAGCAGCCATGTCCTTGCGGTGGCCGCGGTCCCCGCGAGGGGCTCGTCGAGGTGCCGCGACGCGGTCGTGCACATACTCACACAGGTGAGCCTAACCTGACTTGGCCCCGGGGTGACTTCCAGCCGCGCGGTCGTGGGCGCACGGGGCGGCCCTCGGCGCAGGGCGGGGCGTGGGGGCGTGCAGGAGGGGAGCGGACACGTCGGGCGCGGCCCCTGGGTGTCGGCTGCGCCTCCTGGGCGCCGGCTCCGCCTCCTTGGTGACGGTCGGCCCGCCGCAGGGACGGCCGTCACGCAGGCGGAGCTGTTCTCCAGTGGCCGCCTAGCGCGGGAATGGCTGCGGAGGCCGCTCGCCCACATACCGTCCGCTCGGCCGCATGCGCAGGGGGCGCTCCTCGTACTCCTCCAGGGTGTGGGCGATCCAGCCCGCCGTACGGGCGATGGCGAAAACCGTCTCGCCCGCGGAGGCCGGCATGCCGCAGGCGACGGTGAGGACGGCCAGGGCGAGGTCGACATTGGCGTGCAGCGGTGTGTGGCGGGCGGTGGTGGTCACGATGTCGTGGGCCGCCGCCAGGGCGGGCGCGGCGCCGGGGACCTCCTCCAGGAGGGCGAACAGGGCACGCGCGCGTGGATCCTCGCCGGGGTAGAGCCCGTGGCCGAGCCCGGGGACCCGGCGCCCGGCGCGCAGCTCGTCCGCGACGACGGGTGCCGCCGTACCCCGGTCCAGGACGTCGAGCAGCAGCCGGTGCGCGAGCCCGCTGGCCGCGCCGTGCAGGGGACCTTCGAGCACGCCGAGGCCCGCCGACACGGCGGCGTACGCGTGGGCCCGGGCAGACGCCGCGACCCGGACCGCGAGCGTCGAGGCGGCCAGGTCGTGGTCCACGAGCAGCCCGAGTGCCGTGTCCAGCACGCGAAGTGACGCGTCATCGGGCTTGCGGCCGGTGAGCCGTCCCCACAGGCGGTGCGCCAGCGGGCCCTTGTCTTGATGGTCGTGTCTGAGGGGTGGCAGCGCGGCGACGAGGGTGGGGATGAGGGTGCGGCCGGTGCCGAGGACAGCGTTCTCGGAGAGGTCGAAACGCAGCGGGTCGGCCGCCGCCGCCGCGATCGCCGCGACGCGCAGCCGGTCCGTCGGGCCGCTGTGCTCGGGCAGCGCGTCGACGGCGCGCCGGGCGGCGGCGACGGAGATCTCCGGAGCGGTGAACGTGACGCCGGGGCGCAGCTTTCCCGTCCACAGCCATTCGGTGATCTCTTCGTAGGAGTACCGCGCGGCGAGTTGTGTCGCGTCGACGCCGCGGTAGTAGTACCGGTCCCTGTCGATCAGGGTGATGCGGGTACGGACGGAGAGTTCGCCGTCGGCGCTCGAACTCCCGCCGGTCTCCCGTCTGTTACGACGTGCGAGCGCCTCCACCTCCTTGACGTCGAACGTACTGCCGCGTCCACCGGGTTCGCGGCGGCTGCCGAGCTGACCGCGGCTGACATAGGCGTACACGGTCTCGGGCTTCACGCCGAGCAGCTCGGCGGTCTCCTTGGTGCTGAGTCGTCGGCCTTCGTGCTCAGTCGCTGCCGCTTCTCGATCCCTCATGGGCGCCACCGTATCTGTGTATCGGCGTATTGATTGGATCAATATTGACACGGATTGAGTCAACAGTGGACAGTCGAATCAAGTTCAGGGAGGAATCATGCAGATCAACCGGGCCACGTCCACCTCTGTCGACGTACCGCGAGGACTCGCGGGCGTCGTCGTCACCGACACCGAGCTGGGTGACGTCAGGGGGCTCGAGGGCTTCTACCACTACCGCCAGTACTCGGCCGTCGAACTCGCGCAGACCCGTGGCTTCGAGGACGTCTGGCATCTTCTGATCCACGGGGAACTGCCCGACGCGGCACAGCGCGCCCTCTTCACTGCACAGACCGCGGAGCGGCGCCGGCTGCCGGACGACGTGCGCGCCGCGCTGCCCGCGATCGCCGCGGCGACGGGGCCCTCGGGACCGCTGGCCGGGCTGCGCACCGCGTTGTCGCTGCTGGGCGCGTCTCTGGGATTCCGGCCTGTGTACGACATCGGCGCGGGGCGGCGCCGTGCCGACGCCCTCGCGGCGACCGCGGCCGTCCCGACACTGCTCACCGCGCTGTACCGGCTCGGTCAGGGGATGGAGCCTGTGGAGCCGCGTGACGACCTCGCGTACGCCGCCAACTACCTGTACATGTTCGGGTTCGGAGCCGGATGCGGCACGGGCTCGTGCGGTCGAGCAATACCTCATCTCAACCATTGACCATGGATTCAATGCGTCAACGTTCACGGCGCGAGTGATCGCCTCGACAGGCGCTGACGTGGCGGCATGTCTCGTAGGTGCCGTCAGCGCCCTCTCGGGGCCTCTCCACGGTGGCGCTCCCAGCCGGGCCCTGGACACTCTCGACGCGATCGGTAGCCCCGACCGCATCGACCCGTGGATCCGCGAACGCGTCCTCGCGGGCGACCGCATCATGGGCTTCGGCCACCCCGTCTACCGTACGGAGGACCCTCGTTCACGCATGCTCCGCGGCATCGCTCAGGGTTTCGGCGGCCCGCTGGTCGACTTCGCCGTCGAGGTCGAACGCCGGGTGGAGTCGATCCTGGCCGAGCTCAAGCCCGGACGGGAGCTGCACACGAACGTGGAGTTCTACGCGGGCGTGGTCATGGAACTCTGCGGCCTGCCCCGCGAGATGTTCACCCCCACCTTCGCCGCGGCCCGTGTCGTGGGCTGGAGCGCCAACATCCTGGAACAGGCCCAGGACTCGAAGATCATCCGTCCAGGGGCTCGGTACGTGGGGAAGCGCGCACCGGTGCCGGTTCCCGCCGCTCCCTGACGAGCAGTCGGTGAGCGTGTCCCAGGCGCCGCCATCCGCGTCTTCCTTGAGCTCACGGGGCTGAAGGGGCGGCCGGGGGGTCGAAGTAGTCGCGGGTGAGGATGGGCGGACCTGCGGCTACAGCAGCGGCGTAAGCCTCCTCCGCAAGGTCGACGAATCGTCGCTGCCGGGCATCCCTGCCCTCGTCGAAGTACCTGTGCCATGAGGGCCCGCTGTTGTGCCAATAGGCGCGGCCGATCTCGCCACGGAAGTAGTCGCTGAGTACGGCGCGAGTTGTGCGGTCGTCCAGGAATCCCAGCTTGTAGTCGCTGCTCCACATGCTGACGATCAAGTTGGCGACGAGGAGCTGTCGCCACCTTTCCTGCGTCATGCGCGTGTTGGGCGGCTCCCAGCACACCTGGTAGGCGGGATCGCTCAGGGAGAGAACAACCGCGAGCGCCGTTAACCATCGTTCACTTCGCGTCGTTCCGCCCGCTCGTATCCTGGGTCGGCACGCATTCCCGTACGCGTGCCGGCGTGTGAGGCGCGCTCGTACGGGAGCCGGTCCGCGAGCCGGCGTACGCATCGGTGTGAAAGAGGTCGTCCGTTGAGCCAGCCCAGTCCGCAGCAGATCCCGGTCGTCGTCCTCGCCGGCTTTCTGGGCTCCGGCAAGACCACCCTGCTCAACCATCTGCTGCACCGCAGCGGCGGCAGCCGGATCGGGGCGATCGTCAATGACTTCGGGGCGATCGAGATCGATGCCATGGCTGTGGCGGGCGCGCTGGGGGATTCCACGGTGTCCCTCGGAAACGGGTGTCTGTGCTGTGCCGTCGACACCAGTGAGCTCGATCAGTATCTGGAGCGGCTCGCCCAGCCGTCAGCCCGCGTCGACGTCATCGTGATCGAGGCGAGCGGACTTGCCGAGCCTCAGGAGCTCGTACGGATGGTGCTGGCCAGTGAGCATCCGCGGATCGTGTACGGCGGGCTGGTCGAAGTCGTCGATGCCGCCGAGTTCGACAGTACGCGCGAGAAGCACCCTGAGATCGAGCGGCATCTCGCCCTCGCCGATCTCGTCGTCGTCAACAAGGTCGATCGCGCGGTGGACGGTGAGCGGGTACTCCGCGTTGTCCAGGACCTCGTCGACCGGGCCGCCGTGGTGCCCGCCGCCTACGGCCGGATCGATCCGGAGTTCCTCTTCGACTGCAGGCCGACCGAGGAGCGCATCGGGCAGTTGTCCTTTGACGACCTTCACCGGCACGACGAGGGCGATCATGGCGATCATCTGCACTCCGCCTACGAATCCCTCTCCTTCACCTCCGAAGCCCCTCTCAGTCCACGGCGGTTGATGGAGTTCCTCGACAGCAGGCCCGAGGGGCTCTACCGCATCAAGGGGTACGTCGACTTCGGCGCCCACGACAGCGGTCATCGCTACGTCGTGCATGCCGTCGGGCGGTTCCTGCGCTTCTATCCGGAGCGTTGGCCCGCGGCCGACGCGCGCCGCACCCAGCTCGTGCTCATCGGCTCCGGCATCGACGCCACCGCCCTCGGAAAGCAACTGGAAGCGTGCGAGGAGGACGCCCCACACGCCGACGAGCACAGCATGTGGGGCGTCCTGCGCTTCGTACAGGAACCCGGCCGGGAGGGCTGACCCGGGACTACACCGGGCCCGCCACCACCGACACCGTCTTCGCCAGGGACACGCCTGAACCGTCGCGCCGGGGGTCCATCTCCGGTAGCTCGGCCGGCGTGCCGTTGCGCTGTGCGGCCCGCGCCGGTGCCGGGCCGGCCCAGGCCAGCGACAGGCAGTCCTCGCCCTTCAGGAACCGCTGGCAGCGCACGCCACCCGTGGCGCGGCCCTTGCGCGGGTACTGGTCGAAGGGGGTCAGTTTGGCCGTCGTCTGGACGGAGTCGTCGAGCGTGCCGCGCGAGCCCGCCACCGTGAACACCACCGCGTCCACCGCCGGGTCGATTGCCGTGAAGGAGATCACCTTCGCGCCCTCGGTGAGCTTGACGCCCGCCATTCCGCCCGCCGCACGGCCCTGCGGGCGGACTTGCGCGGCCTGGTAGCGCAGCAGCTGGGCGTCGTCCGTGATGAAGACCAGGTCCTCGTCGCCGGTGCGCAGTTCGACCGCGCCGACGATCCGGTCGCCCTCCTTGAGCGTGATGACCTCCAACTCCTCCCTGTTCGAGGGATAGTCGGGCACCACACGCTTGACGACACCCTGCGCCGTGCCGAGCGCCAGGCCCGGCGACGACTCGTCGAGCGTCGTCAGGCAGACCACCGTCTCGTCCGCCTCCAGGGCGGAGAGGAACTCGGAAATCGGCGCGCCCCCGGAGAGGTTGGGCGCTGACGCGGTCTCCGGCAGCTGCGGGAGGTCGATCACGTTCAGCCGGAGCAGACGGCCCGAGGAGGTGACCGCGCCGATCTCGCCGCGGGCCGTAGCGGGCACCGCGGAGACGATCAGGTCGTGCTTGGTGCGCCTGCCGTCCGGGTCCTCCCCGAAGGGGTCACCGTTCGCTGTACGCGCCAGCAGCCCCGTCGACGACAGCAGCACCCGGCACGGGGCGTCCGCCACCTGCAGCGGGACCGTCGCGGTGGGGGTGCCCGCGGACTCCAGGAGCACGGTGCGCCGGTCGGTGGCGAACTTCTTGGCCACCGCGGCCAGTTCACTCGAGACCAGCTTGCGCAGCTCCGCGTCGGACTCCAGGATGCCGGTCAGCTCGTCGATCTCGCCGTTGAGGCGGTCGCGCTCCGACTCCAGCTCGATGCGGTCGAACTTGGTCAGTCGGCGCAGCGGCGTGTCCAGGATGTACTGCGTCTGGATGTCGCTGAGCGAGAAGCGCCCCATCAGGCGCTCCTTGGCCTGCGCGGAGTTGTCGCTGGAGCGGATCAGCCGGATGACCTCGTCGATGTCGATCAGGGCGATCAGGAGGCCGTCGACGAGGTGCAGGCGGTCGCGCTTCTTGCCGCGGCGGAACTCGCTGCGGCGGCGCACGACCTCGAAGCGGTGGTCGAGGTAGACCTCGAGGAGCTCCTTGAGGCCCAGGGTGAGCGGCTGGCCGTCCACCAGCGCCACATTGTTGATGCCGAAGGACTCCTCCATCGGCGTCAGCTTGTAGAGCTGCTCCAGGACCGCCTCCGGCACGAAGCCGTTCTTGATCTCGATGACCAGGCGCAGGCCGTGCGAGCGGTCGGTGAGGTCCTTCACATCGGCGATGCCCTGCAACTTCTTCGCGCCGACCAGATCCTTGATCTTCGCGATCACCTTCTCCGGACCGACGGTGAAGGGCAGTTCGGTGACGACGAGCCCCTTGCGGCGCGCCGTCACGTTCTCCATCGACACCGTGGCGCGGATCTTGAAGGTGCCGCGGCCCGACTCGTACGCGTCCCTGATCCCGGAGAGGCCGACGATCCGGCCACCGGTGGGCAGGTCGGGGCCCGGGATATACCTCATCAGCGTGTCGAGGTCGGCGCCCGGGTAGCGGATCAGGTGACGGGCGGCGGCGATGACCTCGCCGAGGTTGTGCGGCGGCATGTTCGTCGCCATGCCGACGGCGATGCCCGAAGAGCCGTTGACCAGGAGGTTCGGATACGCCGCCGGAAGGACGTCCGGTTCCTGCTCCTGGCCGTCGTAGTTCGGCGTGAAATTGACCGTGTCCTCGTCGATGGACTCGGTCATCAGTGACGTGGCGTCGGCCATCCGGCACTCGGTGTAACGCATGGCGGCCGGCGGGTCGTCGTTGCCCAGCGAGCCGAAGTTGCCGTGGCCGTCGACCAGCGGGAGGCGCATGGAGAACGGCTGGGCCAGGCGCACCAGCGCGTCGTAGATCGACGCGTCGCCGTGCGGGTGAAGCTTACCCATGACCTCGCCGACGACGCGGGCGCACTTCACATAGCCGCGGTCGGGGCGCAGGCCCATCTCGTTCATCTGGTAGACGATGCGGCGGTGCACGGGCTTGAGGCCGTCACGGGCGTCCGGCAGGGCTCGCGAGTAGATGACCGAGTACGCGTACTCGAGGAAGGAGCCCTGCATCTCGTCCACGACGTCGATGTCGAGGATCTTCTCCTCGTACGAGTCGTCGGGCGGCGGGGTCTTCGTGCTGCGGCGGGCCATCGCTGCTGCGGCTCCTTCACAGTCTCTGCCGGGGCATGAACGGGTTCTGACGCGGACCATTGTGGACCGCCCCACTGACAACGCCGACCGCGACCCGTCCGTAGCGGGTCTCGGAGGGGCCCCCGGGCCGCGCCCGGGGCCTCCACGAGTCTCGCTCTCGGCGTACGAGGCGCGGGAACTTCGCCAGCTGTCCGCGCGCTTGCATACAGTGGCAGGACCGACAGGAAATCGGCAGTTTTCCGCGATCGAAGGGACGTACATGCCCATGGGTCACACGGCCACAGCTGAGGCAGGCTCCGGCGGCCTGACAGCGACCGAGCACCGCCTGGCCAACGGCCTGCGCGTGGTGCTCTCCGAGGACCACCTGACCCCGGTCGCGGCGGTGTGCCTCTGGTACGACGTCGGCTCGCGCCACGAGGTCAAGGGCCGTACCGGCCTTGCTCACCTCTTCGAGCACCTGATGTTCCAGGGCTCGGGCCAGGTGAAGGGCAACGGCCACTTCGAACTGGTGCAGGGTGCGGGCGGTTCGCTCAACGGAACGACCAGCTTCGAGCGCACCAACTACTTCGAGACGATGCCCACGCACCAGCTGGAGCTCGCCCTCTGGCTGGAGGCCGACCGCATGGGCTCGCTGCTCACCGCGCTCGACGACGAGTCCATGGAGAACCAGCGCGACGTCGTCAAGAACGAGCGCCGACAGCGTTATGACAACGTGCCCTACGGCACCGCGTTCGAGAAGCTCACCGCTCTCGCGTACCCCGAGGGCCACCCCTACCACCACACCCCGATCGGGTCGATGGCGGACCTGGACGCGGCGACCTTGGAGGACGCCCGCGCGTTCTTCCGCACCTACTACGCGCCCAACAACGCGGTCCTGTCGGTCGTCGGCGACATCGACCCGGAGCAGACGCTCGCCTGGGTCGAGAAGTACTTCGGCTCCATCCCCGCGCACGACGGCAAGCCCGCCCCGCGCGACGGCTCGCTGCCCGAGACCATCGGCGAGCAGTTGCGCGAGGTCGTCGAGGAGGAGGTCCCCTCGCGCGCCCTGATGGCGGCCTACCGGCTCCCGGAGGACGGCACGCGCGCGGCCGACGCGGCCGACCTGGCGCTGACCGTCCTCGGCGGCGGCGAGTCCTCCCGGCTCTACAACCGGCTCGTACGCCGCGACCGCACCGCCGTCGCGGCCGGCTTCGGTCTGCTGCGGCTGGCCGGAGCACCCTCCCTGGGATGGCTGGACGTGAAGACGTCCGGCGACGTCGAGGTCCCGGTGATCGAGGCCGCCGTCGACGAGGAGCTCGCCCGGTTCGCCGAGGAGGGCCCCACGGCCGAGGAAATGGAGCGCGCTCAGGCCCAGTTGGAGCGCGAGTGGCTGGACCGCCTCGGCACCGTCGCGGGCCGCGCCGACGAACTGTGCCGCTTCGCCGTGCTGTTCGGCGACCCGCAGCTCGCCCTGACCGCCGTGCGGCGCGTCCTCCAGGTCACCGCCGAGGAGGTCCAGGAGGTCGCCAAGTCCCGCCTGCGCCCCGACAACCGCGCCGTCCTGGTCTACGAGCCCACCGAGAACACCGCCGACGAGGACGAGGAGGCGGCGAAGTGACTGAGCTCGCCACCATGGACTTCCACCCGCAGCCCCAGGCCGGCGCGGCCAAGCCGTGGGCCTTCCCGGCTCCCGAGCGAGGCGCGCTCGACAACGGCCTGACGGTCCTGCGCTGCCATCGCCCCGGCCAGCAGGTCGTCGCCGTCGAGGTGCTGCTCGCCGCGCCCCTGGAGGCCGAACCGGCGGGCCTGGACGGCATCGCCACGATCATGGCGCGCGCCTTCTCCGAAGGCACCGACAAGCACTCCGCCGAGGAGTTCGCCGCCGAGCTGGAGCGCTGCGGCGCCACCCTCGACTCGCACGCCGACCACCCGGGCGTACGCCTGTCGCTCGAAGTCCCCGTCTCGCGCGTGTCCAAGGCGCTCGGTCTGGTCGCCGACGCCCTGAGGGCACCGGCGTTCGCGGACAGCGAGGTCGAGCGGCTGGTGCGCAACCGGCTGGACGAGATCCCGCACGAGACCGCCAACCCGGCCCGCCGCGCCGCCAAGGAGCTCTCCAAGGAGCTGTTCCCGGCGACCTCGCGCATGTCGCGCCCGCGCCAGGGCACCGAGGAGACCGTCCAGAAGATCGACTCGGCGGCCGTACGCGCCTTCTACGAGAAGCACGTACGCCCCGCCACGGCCACCGCGGTGATCGTCGGTGATCTGACGGGTGTCGATCTCGACGCACTGCTCGCCGACACTCTCGGCTCCTGGAGCGGCTCGTCCGCCGAGCCGCGTCCCGTGCCGCCGGTGACCGCCGACGACACCGGGCGCGTGATCATCGTGGACCGCCCCGGCGCCGTCCAGACACAGCTGCTCATCGGCCGTGTCGGCGCCGACCGGCACGACCGCGTGTGGCCCGCCCAGGTGCTCGGCACGTACTGCCTCGGCGGCACCCTCACCTCGCGCCTGGACCGGGTCCTGCGCGAGGAAAAGGGTTACACCTACGGTGTGCGGGCGTTCGGCCAGGTGCTGCGCTCCGCCCCGGACGGCACGGGCGTCGCGATGCTCGCCATCAGCGGTTCGGTGGACACCCCGAACACCGGTCCAGCGCTCGATGACCTGTGGAAGGTGCTGCGCACCCTCGCCGCCGAGGGCCTGACGGACGCCGAGCGCGACATCGCCGTACAGAACCTGGTGGGCGTGGCGCCCCTCAAGTTCGAGACCGCGGCGGCCGTCGCGAGCACGCTCGCGGACCAGGTCGAGCAGGACCTGCCGGACGACTACCAGGCGACGCTGTATCAGCAGCTCGCCGCGACCGGCACCGTGGAGGCCACCGCTGCCGCCGTGAACGCCTTCCCGGTCAACCGTCTGGTAACCGTCCTGGTCGGCGACGCCGCGCAGATCGAGGAGCCCGTCAAGGCCCTCGGTATCGGTGAAGTGAGCGTCGTACGGGCCGAGTAGAGCGGCCGCACCTCTGAGAGCCCAGGTGACTGAAGAGTCACCTGGGTCTCTTTTTGCCCGGACTTCGTCCTCAATTTGTCCGTATTGATGGGGAGGTTGCCTGTCTGCCCTGTGGCATGCACTACAAAAGCCGTGATCCGTTTGTCGTTTGAAAGATGCCCCGTTTAGCGTCGGTCCGGCTGTTCGTCAGGCAGTGCGCCGCGCCCGCGGCACCGGACAGTCATCGCCGAGTCCCCGTACGGCGCGAGCCAGGGGAGCCGGGGACCCATACGCAGTCCCTGGGGTGAATCGGACACCCTCCCCGGAGGGGGTCCGTAGGAGACCTTCCTGCTCCGAACCCGTCAGCTAACCCGGTAGGCGAGAAGGAAGGAAAGGACCAGCCCCTACATGGCGTTCACGTGTAGCACCGGGAAGCATCGTCGTCCGAGCCGCGTGAAGCGCACCACCACGAACGCCATCGGCGTCGCGGCGCTCACCACCACCGGTGTCATCGGAACCCTGGCCGCACCGGCGCTCGCCGCGGACTCCTCCGTCGAGCAGACCGGGCTGACCCAGGCCATCACCATCGGTGGTTCCCTCGCCGATCAGATCGACGCGCAGGCCGCCGCCCAGCAGCGCGCGGCCGACGAGGCCGCCGCGCTGAAGAAGGCCGAGGAGGCGGCGCGCGAGCGAGCCGCGGAGAAGGCCAAGCAGCAGCGCGAGGCCAAGGAGCGCGCCGCCCGCGCGGCCGAGCGCAAGCGCCTCAACTCCTTCGTGCTGCCGATCACCGGCTCGTACATCTCCACCGGCTACAAGGCCGGCGGCAGCCTCTGGTCCTCCGGCAGCCACACCGGTGCCGACTTCCACGCCGCGTCCGGCACCTCCGTCCACGCCGTCGGCTCCGGCACGGTCGTCACGGCCGGCTGGGGCGGCGCCTACGGCAATCAAGTCGTGATCAAGATGCACGACGGCACGTACACCATGTACGGCCACCTGTCGTCCATCGGTGTCTCGGTGGGCCAGTCGGTCACCCCGGGCCGGCAGATAGGCCTCTCCGGGGCCACCGGCAACACCACCGGGCCGCACCTCCACTTCGAGGCGCGTACGACCGCCGAGTACGGCTCCGACATCGACCCCGTCGGCTACCTCCGCTCGCACGGCGTGAACGTCTGACGACCCGGTTCACCTCTTCCGACGCCCCGGCTCATCCGAGTCGGGGCATCGTCGTTTCGGGCGGCCGTCTGTCCAAAAAATATCCATGGATTCCGGCCTGCCATCGGAAATTCCGGCTTCCTGCAATAGAGTCACTGAACAAGCGTCAATCGATGGCGTTTCGCGGGGATTAAAGCGGAGGTCGGGGCATGCGTATTCCGGCGCACTCGGTATGCACGGCGATCCGTGACGACATCGTCGCGGGTGTCTACGAGCGAGGCGGCCGGCTCACCGAGGAACTGCTCGCGCGCCGCTACGGCGTCTCGCGCGTCCCCGTGCGCGAGGCCCTGCGCACCCTGGAGGCCGAGGGTTTCGTCGTCACCCGACGGCACGCGGGCGCGTGCGTCGCGGAACCGACCGAGCAGGAGGCCTCCGACCTGCTGGAGATGCGCATGCTGCTGGAGCCGCTGGGTGCCGCGCGGGCCGCCCAGCGCCGCACGGAGGCCCACCTCAAGGTGCTGCGAGGCCTGGTCAGGCTGGGCCAGGAGCGGGCCAGAAGGGGTCACAGCGAGGATCTGCGCTCGCTGGGCGGCTGGTTCCACGAGACGCTCGCCCAGGCCTCCGGAAGCCCCGCGCTGACCTCCACACTCGGCCAGCTTCGGCACAAGATCGCCTGGATGTACGCGGTGGAGGCGCCGGCCAGCCCCGGGGAGTCCTGGGCGGAGCACGGCGGCATCGTCGACGCCGTCGCGCGCGGCGACAGTGAGCGGGCTCGGGCGATCACCGCGGTGCACACCGAGCGCGCGACGGCCGCGCACCGGCTCCGTTTTCCCGGCGGCGGAGATCGACCGGAACGTGTGAGGACTTCGCAACATCCCGTAAACGTGACGGGGCTGCGGCATTAACACGGGAGCCGTATACAAAGAGGGGTAATTCGCGGGGCATTATTTTTGCTGCCACTGATTCGAGTGCCGGGAATTCCAGCGTGCGCTATTTCGATGGCTGCGCCGCGGGCCGCGCCTGTGGCACGAGGGGAATTCCTGGACGGCGTACGGAAAACGGCTGAGCCGCGCCGCCCAGGTAAGGGTGGCGCGGCTCAGCCGTGCGCTGTCCGAGAACCTCAGACGGTCTCGGGGAGCTCCTCGAGACCCTCGGCGACCAGCTTCGCCAGTCGGTCCAGGGCGGCGTCCGCACCCTCGGCGTCGGATGCGAGGACGATCTCCTCGCCGCCCTGGGCGCCCAGGCCGAGGACCGCGAGCATGGAGGCCGCGTTGACGGGGTTGCCGTCGGCCTTGGCGATCGTCACGGGGATGCCGGAGGCCGTGGCGGCCCGGACGAAGATGGAGGCGGGGCGGGCGTGGAGGCCCTCAGCCCAGCCGACGTTGACGCGGCGCTCAGCCATGTGATGCTGCCCTTCAGGTATTCAGGGTTGTCTAGACCAGTGTCCCATATCGCGAAGCGTCCCCGGAGCGGTCCTTCGTCCCGCCCGGAGTGTCGTCGGACCGCGGCCTCGGTCCGACGTTCGTCCCCCACAGACTGCCTCGCGCCGTTGTCGGACGCGAGCCGTACTCTGGGGCCCATGCAGACCTCGTCGGACCGGCACGAGTACCCCGCTCATTGGGAGGCCGACGTGGTGCTGCGCGACGGCGGCACCGCGCGCGTCAGGCCCATCACCGTTGATGACGCCGAGCGCCTGGTCAGCTTCTACGAGCAGGTGTCCGACGAGTCGAAGTACTACCGCTTCTTCGCGCCGTATCCACGCCTGTCCGCCAAGGACGTCCACCGCTTCACGCACCACGACTTTGTGGACAGGGTGGGGCTCGCGGCCACGGTGGGCGGCGAGTTCATCGCCACCGTACGCTATGACCGTATTAATGCCGACGGTCTGCCCGCCTCCGCGCCCGCCGACGAGGCCGAGGTCGCCTTCCTCGTGCAGGACGCCCACCAAGGACGCGGCGTCGCCTCGGCCCTCCTCGAACACATCGGGGCCGTGGCCCGCGAGCGCGGCATCCGCCGCTTCGCCGCAGAGGTGCTGCCCGCCAACAGCAAGATGATCAAGGTGTTCACCGACGCCGGGTACACCCAGAAGCGAAGCTTCGAGGACGGCGTCGTACGCCTGGAGTTCGACCTGGAACCCACCGACCGCTCGCTCGCCGTGCAGCGCGCGCGGGAGCAGCGCGCCGAGGCCCGGTCCGTGCACCGGCTGCTCGCCCCCGGCTCGGTCGCCGTCATCGGCGCGGGCCGCGCGCCCGGGGGCGTCGGCCGCAGCGTCCTCAGCAACCTCCGCGACGCCGGCTTCACCGGCCGTCTGTACGCGGTGAACAAGGCACTCGAGGAGAAGGAACTCGACGGAGTCCCGGCCCACCGCTCGATCCGCGACATCGCCGAGCCCGTCGACCTCGCCGTCGTCGCCGTGCCCGCGCCGCACGTCCCCGAGGTCGTCGCGGAGTGCGGCGAGCACGGGGTACAGGGCCTCGTGGTCGTCTCCTCCGGATACGCCGAGAGCGGTCCCGAGGGGCGCGAGCGCCAGCGCGAACTCGTGCGGCACGCGCGCACGTACGGGATGCGCATCATCGGGCCCAACGCCTTCGGCGTCATCAACACCTCCCCCGACGTACGCCTCAACGCCTCCCTCGCCCCTGAGATGCCGCGGCCCGGACGGATCGGCCTGTTCGCCCAGTCCGGCGCCATCGGCATCGCCCTGCTGTCCCGGCTGCACCGGCGCGGCGGCGGTGTCACGGGCGTGACCGGTGTGTCGACCTTCGTCTCCTCCGGCAACCGGGCGGACGTGTCCGGCAACGACGTACTCCAGTACTGGTACGACGACCCGGACACCGATGTCGCCCTGATGTACCTCGAATCCATCGGCAACCCGCGCAAGTTCACGCGCCTCGCACGCCGGACCGCGGCGGCGAAGCCGCTGGTCGTGGTCCAGGGGGCGCGACACGGCGGGGCGGCTCCTCAGGGGCATGCCGTACGGGCCACGCGGTTGCCGCACGCCACGGTTTCCGCGTTGCTGCGGCAGGCCGGGGTGATCCGGGTGGACACGATCACCGAGCTGGTCGACGCGGGCCTTCTGCTGGCACGCCAGCCGCTTCCTGCCGGGCCCCGGGTGGCGATCCTGGGGAACTCCGAGTCGCTGGGGCTGCTGACGTACGACGCGTGTCTTGCCGAAGCGCTTCGGCCGCTTCCCCCCTTGGATCTGACTACCGGGGCTTCGGCGGAGGACTTCCGAAGTGCCCTGTCGGAAGCCCTCGCCGATGACGCCTGCGACGCCGTCGTGGTGACCGCCATCCCGGCGGTGGGGGAGACGTCCGCCCAGGACGCGGCCCTGGCAGAGGCCCTGCGATCGGCGTCGGCATCGGCTCCTGCGAAGCCGGTGCTCGTGGTGCACGTGGAACTCGGTGGGCTCGCTCAGGCGCTGTCTGCTGCCGCGAGCACCGCACCACAGGCGGCTGCCACGGCACCCGGAGCTGTCGGCGGTGCCCACCCTCCCCCCGTCTCGGCTTCGCCCGAGCGGGAGGACCCCCATCCCCCAGCGGAACGTCTGCCCACCGCAGGAGCGGTCGCGCCGCAGCCGCCCGCCGTAACCGCGACCCCGCCCGACTCCCGCCTCATCCCGGCCTACCCCGCCGCCGAGCGTGCCGTCCGGGCCCTCGCCGAAGCGGTCAACTACGCCCAGTGGCGGCGCGACGCCGCCGAGCCCGGCAGGGTGCCCGAGTTCGACGACATCGACGAGAAGGGGGCCGCCAGGCAGATCGACGGGCTGCTGGAGCGCGGTGAGGGGCTGACACTCGGCCCGGAGGAGACCTGCGTGCTGCTCGGGCGGTACGGCATCGACGTACGCCGTGCCCTGCCCGCGCCCACGCCGGACGAGGCCGTGGCCGCCGCGCGCACGCTCGGCTATCCGGTGGCGCTCAAGACCACCGCCCCGCACCTGCGCCACCGCGCCGACCTGGGCGGCGTACGGCTCGATCTGGCGGACGAGGAACAACTGCGGCGGGCGTACGCGGAGTTGACCGAGCTGTTCGGGACGCCGCAGGAGCTGCGGCCGGTCGTGCAGGGCATGGCACCGCGTGGCGTGGACACGGTCGTACGAGCCGTCATCGACCCGGCGGCCGGGGCGGTGCTCTCGTTCGGGCTGGCCGGGGCCGCCTCGGAGCTGCTGGAGGACACCGCGCACCGGCTGATTCCGGTCACCGACCGGGACGCGACCTCGCTGGTCCGGTCGATCCGGACGGCGCCGCTCCTGTTCGGCTGGCGGGGCTCCGCGCCGGTCGACACGGGTGCACTCGAAGAGCTGATGCTGCGCGTCTCGCGGCTGGTCGACGATCACCCGGAGGTCGTCGCTGTCTCCCTGGAGCCCGTGGTCGTGGCCCCGCACGGCCTGAGCGTGCTCGGCGCCACCGTGCGGCTGGCCCGCGCCCCCGTCCGGGACGATCTCGGCCCGCGGACGCTCCCGGTCTACTGATGGTCCACTGACCGTGTCCACTGGTTGATCCTGTCCACCACGGACACCGACGAGCGGTGCCTCGCAGTCAGTGGGCCCCCGTAGGATGGACGTCATGGCCAAGACCAGTACGACGACCCAGGGGCTGCGAGCGGCGATCGAGCGCAGCGGCTACTACCCGGCCCTCGTGGCCGAGGCGGTGGAGGCCGCGATCGGCGGCGAGACCATCCGGTCGTACCTGGTCCACCAGGAGACGACGTTCGACGCGAACGAGGTGCGGCGGCACGTCACCGTGCTCGTCCTCACCGGCAACCGCTTCATCGTGAGCCACACCGACGAGCAGAACGCGGACACGACATCGCCGACGCCGTACGCCACGACATCGACGGAGTCGGTGAAGCTCGGCCGGATCTCGTCGGTCGTCGTCAGCCGTGTCGTCGCCAACCCGGAGTCGTACACGCCGGGCACGACGCCCCGCGAGGTCGTGCTGACCATCGGCTGGGGTGCCGTCTCCCGTATCGACCTGGAGCCTGCCGCCTGCGGCGACCCCAACTGCGAGGCCGACCACGGCTACACGGGCAACTCGACCGCGGACGACCTGAGCCTGCGCGTCAGCGAGGCCGGGGACGGCCCGGAGACGGTGCGCCAGGCCCTCGCCTTCGCGCAGTCCCTCTCCGAGGCGACCGCGGACATCACCCGCTGATGGCCCTGCCCATCTGGGATCACCCGGAACCGCTGGCAGTCGGCTCCGCCCCCGTCCCCGAGTACGGCGCCGGTTCGCTCGCCGACCTCCTGCCCACGCTCGCCGCGGGCATGGCCGTGCCCGGCGTGAGCGCCGCCATACCGGAGCTGACCGCCGCCGACCGGAACTGCGTCTTCCTGATCGACGGTCTCGGCTGGGAGCAGCTCAGGGCGCACCCCGACGAGGCCCCTTTCATGGCGTCCCTCCTGGCGTCCTCACGCGGGAACACCGGCCGCCCGATCACCGCGGGCTACCCGGCGACCACCGCGACCTCCCTCGCCTCCGTCGGCACCGGCCTGCCGCCCGGCGCGCACGGCCTGCCCGGCTACACCGTGCGCAACCCGGCGACCGGCGAGCTTATGAACCAGCTCCGGTGGAACCCCTGGACGGAGCCGCGGGCCTGGCAGCCGTATCCGACCGTCTTCGAGCTGGCCGACACAGCGGGTGTGCACACCGCCCAGGTCTCCTCGCCCACCTTCCAGAACACGCCCCTGACGAAGATCGCGCTGAGCGGCGGCACGTTCCACGGCCGGCTCTCCGGCGAGGAGCGCATGGACCTCGCGGCCGAACAACTGGGCGCCGGGGACCGCTCCTTGGTCTACACGTACTACGCTGAGCTGGACGGCAAGGGCCACCGCTTCGGCGTCGACTCGGACCCCTGGCGCGGCCAGCTGATGTACGTCGACCGGCTGGTCCAGCGCCTCGCGGAGCAACTGCCACCGCGCACGGCCCTGTACGTGACGGCCGACCACGGCATGATCGACATCCCCTTCGACGAGCAGCACCGCATCGACTTCGACGAGGACTGGGAGCTGCGCGCCGGCGTCGCCCTGCTCGGCGGCGAGGGCCGCGCCCGCCATGTCTACGCCGTCCCGGGTGCCGAGGCGGACGTCCTGACCTGCTGGCGCGAGGTGCTCGGCGAGCAGTTCTGGGTGGCGTCGCGGGACGAGGCGATCGCGGCGGGCTGGTTCGGCCCGCGGGTCGACGAGCGGGTGTACGCGCGGATCGGCGACGTCGTCGCGGCGGCCCGTGACGACGTACTGATCATCGCGTCCGAGCGGGAGCCCAAGGAGTCGTCGATGGTCGGCAACCACGGCTCGATGACGGCAGTGGAGCAGCACGTCCCGCTCCTGCAAGTACGTTCCTGATTCCCTTCCTCCTCCTTCGCCGAAAGGTGCTCAACCCCCCATGCCCGAGCTGGTGTTCTTCTCCGGAACGATGGACTGCGGGAAGTCGACGCTGGCTCTCCAGATCGAGCACAACCGCTCGGCGCGGGGGCTGCAGGGGATGATCTTCACGCGGGACGACCGCGCGGGCGAGGGCAAGCTCTCCTCGCGCCTGGGCCTTGTCACGGACGCGGTCGAGGTGGCGGACGACCAGGACGTGTACGCGTACCTCGTCGACCACCTCTCCCAGGGCGGCCGCGCGGACTACGTGATCGCGGACGAGGCCCAGTTCCTGGCCCCCGGGCAGATCGACCAGCTGGCGCGCGTGGTGGACGACCTGGGCGTGGACGTCTTCGCCTTCGGTATCACCACCGACTTCCGCTCCAAGCTCTTCCCGGGCTCCCAGCGCCTGGTGGAGCTGGCCGACCGGGTCGAGGTCCTCCAGGTCGAGGCCCTGTGCTGGTGCGGCGCCCGCGCCACCCACAACGCCCGCACGATAGGGGGCGAGATGGTCGTCGAGGGCGCCCAGGTGGTCGTCGGAGACGTCAACCAGCCGGAGGACATCGGCTACGAGGTCCTGTGCCGTCGCCACCACCGCCGCCGGATGACGGCCGCGACGGCGCGCGCGGGCGCCCTGTCGCCAGACGTGCTGCCGATCGCCTCCGCCTGACGACCTGCCGATCGCCTCAGCTTGACGTTTCTTCAGCTCACCGGACGGTGTGGATCAGCGAGAACATCGCGCCCTCCGGATCCGTCACCGTCGCCACGCGTCCGTACGGCGAGTCGTGGGCGGCCTCGAGGAGGTGTCCGCCGAGCTCGGTGACCCGGCGCACGGAGTCGTCCACGTCCGCGGCTTCGAAGTACGTCAGCCAGTGCGGACCGCGATCACGGGGCAGGCGGTTTCCGACGCCGTGGATGCCGGCCACCGGACGGCCGTCGATGCGCAGGGTGACGTAGTCGAAGTCGGACGAGACCGCGGGCTCCAGCTCGTACCGGAAGACGCCCTGGTAGAACTTGACGACGCTCTCGCTGTCGCGGGTGACGAGCTCGTTCCAGGCGGGGGTGCCCGGCACCCCGGTGATTCCGGTGCCCAGGTGGGCCGCCGCCTGCCAGATGCCGAAGACGGCGCCCGTCGGGTCCGAGGCGATCGCCAGCCGCCCGGCCTCGGCGGCGTCGAGAGGTCCGACGCCCACGGTGCCGCCGCTGTGCCGTACGGTCTCGGCGGTCAGGTCGACGTCGTCCGAGGCGAGGTAGGGGGTCCAGGCGATCGGCAGGTGCCGGTCGGGTGGCAGCTGGCCGATCCCCGCCACCTCATGGCCGTCGAGCACGGCCCGCACATACGGGCCGAGCTGCTGCGGTCCCGGCCGGAACTCCCAGCCGAACAGCGCTCCGTAGAACTCCTGGGTCGCGGCCATCCCGTGCACCATCAAGCTCACCCAGCAGGGTGCGCCGGGCGTGTGCCGAGCGTGCGTGGTGCCGTTCAGGCCGGCCGACCCCCGTGCCTCGGTCATCGTCACTCTCTTCTCGGCCCCTCGCGGTGGCCGGTCACATTCCGCCTGCGAACACGCGTACCGCAGTCGCGTGCGTGCACGCCCCGTGCCGATGTTCGCACCACCAGTCACACCGCGCGTCCCGGCCGCACCGCCGCTCGGCGGCTCACGGCCGGAGGATGCCAGATGTGCCGTTTCCCATCCGTTCCGGCGGGATTGCCGCGTGATGCCCATCAGCTGTACAGCATGTGCCCGATCCCATACGCCTCGTGATCGGACCTGTCCGGCGGAGCAGAGTAGCCGGACCTGGACGACGCGGCCACCCCGTACGCAAGGATGGTGGCCATGAACGTCATCATCACCGCATCCGAACTCGCGAGCGACCTGGCGGGACCGAACCCTCCGGTCCTGCTCGATGTCCGCTGGCAGCTGGGCGGTCCGAACCTGCGCGCCGAGTACGAGAAAGCGCACATCCCGGGGGCCGTTTTTGTCGATTTGGATTCCGAACTCGCTGGTCCGCCCGGGTCCGGAGGGCGGCATCCGCTGCCCGATCCGGAGATCTTCGGTGCGGCGATGCGGGCTGCCGGAGTGTCCGCGGACCGCGACGTCGTGGTGTACGACGGCGGTCAGGGCTGGGCCGCCGCGCGCGCGTGGTGGTTGTTGGGCTATTCGAGTCACCCGTCGGTACGCGTGCTTGACGGCGGGCTCGCCGCCTGGAGCGGGCCGGTGTCCTCGGAGGTGCCCACGCCCGCTCCCGGGAGCTTCGTACCGGCGCCCGGCGCCCGGCCGCTGCTCGACGCGGACGGGGCGGCGGCGCTCGCCCGCACCGGGCTGCTGCTGGACGCCCGGGCCGGTGAGCGGTACCGGGGTGACGTCGAGCCGATCGACCCGGTCGGCGGGCACATTCCCGGGGCGGTCTCCGCGCCGACCACGCAGAACGTCACGGACGACGGACGGTTCCTGCCCGCCGACGAGCTCGCCGACCGCTTCAAGTCCCTTGGCGCGACCGCCCCTTCCGAGGTCGGCGTCTACTGCGGCTCCGGTGTCTCCGGCGCTCACGAGGTGCTGGCCCTTGCCGTCGCCGGAATTCCCGCCGCCCTGTACGCGGGCTCCTGGTCGGAGTGGTCCCGGGACGGGAGCCGGCCGGTCGCGGTGGGTCCCGACCCCCAGTGACAGCGAAGGGGCCCGCACCGGTTCGGTGCGGGCCCCTTCGTCGTACACCTGACTAGTCCTGCTTCTTGCGCCGCGTGCCGAAGACGATCTCGTCCCAGCTCGGGACCGCCGCGCGGCGGCCCGGGCGGACGCCGTCGGCCTCGGCCTGGCGGTCGGTCGCGCCGACGAGCCGGTCGCGGTGGCTGCCGACCGAGCGGGGCATGAGGACGTCCGCGTAGGCCGAACCTGCGCCGGCCGAGGCCGCGGGAGCCGGAGGTTCCTCGGAGTCCGGCTCGGGGGCGGGCTCCTCCGTGGCGGGAGCCTCCGTGGTGGAGGGCCGCTCGGGCACCACCATGTCGCCCCGGAAGCTGGGCACCGCCTCCAGGAGGCTGGTCAGCGAGTCCCGGTCTCCTGCCTCCATGACCGGCTCCGGGGACGGCGAAGGCAGGCTCGGCCGCTCCATCTGCCGGTCCAGGGCGCGGTCCATCGGACGGTCCCTGGGCAGCCGCGCGATCCGCGGTACGAACGGGAAGCTCGGCTCGGGCGACACCGCGAGGTCGTCGGACTCGCCGATCAGTGAGCGCGCCTCGTCGTCGACGGCCTGGACGAGCCGCCGGGGCGGGTCGTACGTCCAGCTCGCCGAGTGCGGTTCGCCCGCGACCAGATAGACCAGCAGCACTTCCCAAGTGCCGTCGTCGCGGCGCCACGAGTCCCACTGGACGGTGTCCTTCTCGGCGCCGCGCAGCGTCAGCCGCTCCTGGACGGCCTCGCCGAGCTGGGGTCCGGCGTTCTCGCCCGGGCGGCGGACGGGGGTCTTCCTGGCGCGCTCGGCCATGAAGGCGCGCTCGGCGAGCACGGGGCCCTCGAAGCGGCGGACGCGATCGACGGGGATTCCGGCGAGCTGGGCGACTTCCTCCGCGGAGGCGCCTGCACGTATACGCGCCTGGATGTCTCGGGGGCGGAGATGGCTCTCCACCTCGATCTCGATCTGGCCGAGGCGGGGACGGTCGCCGCGTACGGCGGCGCGCAGACGCTCGTCAATCGGAAGCGTGTACTCCGTGCTGTCCGCAGCCTTCAGCACCAGCCGTGTGCCGTCGTTAGAGACGGCCACGACACGCAGTTCGGGCATGGGGACCTCCCGGGTGGTGCCTGCCGACGTCACGTGCGTCGCTGCTTCCGCTAGTCGAGTGTGGCCTGCCCGGGTGCAGCCTGCCACAACCTTGCCGAGTTGCCCGGCGTGTCGGGCGCGGGCCCGGGATCGCCGTTATGGCACGGTTACCTATTCGCAACGCTAAGTGACGAACTCCATCACCCTGTGCAACGAGCCCCCTCCCGGCGGTCCTGCAAGGCCCCGGACACCCTGGCGGGAGTCCGGACCCAGGGCTGGCAACAGTACTCCATTCGGGCCACGTACGTGGATCGGCACGCCGCCCAACTTCGGGCGGGGGGTGGTAGTTGGCCGCCCGAAGCGCCGTTTTCGTGACCATGAAACGTGGCACATTTCACTAATCGTCAGAAACGGAACCAATCGCTTCGCCGGTACGTCTCGTTCTGCGAGCGCAGCGCCCGACGCACCGTTCTACGAGCCCAACACCCGTCGCAGGTGGTCATTCGCGAAGCGCCGGTCCGGGTCCAGTCGGTCCCTCAGCGCGGTGAACTCGCCGAAGCGCGGATAGACCTCGGAGAAGTACTCGGCGTCGCGCGTGTGCACCTTCCCCCAATGCGGCCGCCCCTCGTGCGCGGTGAAGATCCGCTCGGCGGCGGTGAAGTACGCCTGATAGGGGGTGCCTTTGAACATGTGAACGGCGATGTACGCGCTCTCCCGCCCGGACGCCGTGGAGAGGGTGATGTCGTCGGCCGGGGCCGTACGTACCTCGACGGGGAAGCTGACCCGCAGGGGCGAGCGGTCGACCATCGACTTCAGCTCGCGCAGCGTCTCCACCAGGGCCTCGCGCGGGACGGCGTACTCCATCTCCACGAAACGCACCCGGCGCGGAGAAGTGAAGACCTTGTAGGGAATGTCGGTGTAGGTGCGTGCGGACAGCGCCCGGCTGGAGATCCTCGCGATCGCCGGGATGGTGACGGGCACGGCGCGGCCGAGCACATTGGCCACCTGGAAGGCGCCGTTGGAGAGGACGTCGTCCTCGATCCAGCCACTGAGCCGCCCGACCGGCTTCTCGGGGCCCGCGCTGCGGTTGTTGCGCTTGGTGTTGCAGTTGCCGGTGTGCGGGAACCAGTAGAACTCGAAGTGCTCGTTCTCGGTGAAGAGTTCGTCGAAATCGGCGGTGACCTGGTCGAAGGTCATCGGCTCCTCACGGGCCGTGAGCAGAAATATGGGCTCTACGGAGAACGTGATCGCGGTGACGATGCCCAGGGCACCGATTCCGACCCGGGCCGCCGCGAAGACCTCGGGGTTCTCCTTCTCGGAGCAGATGAGGACCGAGCCGTCGGCGGTGACCAGCTCAAGGCCCTTGATCTGCGCGGCTATCGAGGCCGAGTCCCGCCCCGTGCCGTGCGTTCCGGTGCTGGTGGCTCCCGACACCGTCTGCTCCATGATGTCGCCCATGTTCGTGAGCGACAGCCCCTCGCGCGCGAGAGCCACATTGAGACGCTTGAGCGGGGTGCCCGCGTCAACGGTGACCGTGCCGGCCTCCCGGTCGATATTGCGGATCCCGGTCAACAGTTGAGGGCGGATCAACACGCCGTCGGTCGCGGCGACGGCCGTGAAGGAGTGCCCGGTGCCGACGGCCTTCACCCTCAGACCGTCGTCGGCCGCCTTGCGTACGGCGGCGGCGAGTTCCTCGACCGACGCAGGGGTGACCTCCCGGACGGGGCGGGCGGTGACGTTCCCCGCCCAGTTACGCCACGTGCCGCTCTTCCCGCTCACTGTGGTGCTCATGGGACCCTCCCCGCTGCGGAACCGGCCTGTTCAGCCGGCGATACCCGAGGAAACCCACCGCGACCGCGACGGCCCCGGACACCGCCGGAACCCCGTACCCCGCCTTCGCGCCGGCGGTGTCGATCACCCAGCCGGCCACGGAGGAGCCGAGCGCGACCCCGACCGCGAGTCCGGTGCTCACCCAGGTCATGCCCTCGGTCAGTTTCGCGCGTGGTACGTGCTGTTCGATGAGGGACATCGTCGTGATCATCGTGGGAGCGATGGACAGGCCCGCAACGAACAGCGCCACGGCCAGGAACGGCAAGTTTCCGACCAGTAGGAGGGGGATCATACTCACGGCCATCGCGCATATGCCCAGCAGCCACCGGCGTTCGGGCGCCCCCTTGAAGTGCAGCAGTCCGAACACGGCTCCGGCGACACAGGAGCCCGCCGCGTACAGCGCGAGCACGACGCTCGCGGCGCCCTTGTGGCCCTGTTCCTCGGCGAAGGCCACGGTGACCACGTCGACGGCGCCGAAGATCGCCCCGGTCGCCACGAACGTGGCCACCAGGACCTGGAGCCCGGCGGCCCGCAGCGCCGAACCTCCGGTGTGCTGCTCGCGCGGGTGCGGCACGGGTTCGGTCGCGCGCTGGGAGGTCAGCCAGAAGACACCGGCTGTGAGGAAGCAGGCGGCGAGCAGCGGTCCGGCCTCCGGGAACCACACGGTGGACAGACCGATGGAGATGATCGGCCCGAAGATGAAGCAGATCTCGTCCACCACGGACTCGAAGGAGTACGCAATGTGCAGTTGCGGGGTGCCCCCGTACATGGCCGCCCAGCGGGCCCTGATCATCGCGCCGATGCTCGGGAAGCAGCCGATGCCGGCCGCGCAGACGAAGAGCACCCAGTCCGGCCACTCGAAGTGCGCGGCGCACAGCAGTCCGGCCGCCGCGGTGAGCGCGAACAGCGTCACGGGGCGCAGCACCCGTCGCTGCCCGTACTGGTCCACCAGTCGTGAGACCTGCGGGCCGAGCACCGCGGCGGCCAGCGCCATGGTGGCCGACAGCGCGCCGGCGAGCCCGTAGCGCCCGGTGAGCTGGGAGATCATCGTGACCACGCCGATGCCCATCATCGACAGCGGCATCCGGCCGAGGAAGCCCGCGGCGGAGAAGCCCTTGGAGCCGGGGGCGGCGAACAGGGCGCGGTACGGGCTGGGCACGTGGGTTCTCCGTCGGCTCGGCTCGGCTCGGCCACCCGGTCACCACGGGCGGTACGAACTCTGGTAAGGCGTGAAGCTAGCCGATACAGCTTACGGTTCAGGCGACCCCAACGCACTCCCTCGTACCGCTTGTCACGTGGTTGTCCTCCCGCTTGGCACGTGGCTGTCCTCCGGCTGTCAGCGGCGGGTGGCAGGATCGGAGTCATGCCAGATGTGCTCGACGCCACCCCCTACGACGCCCTGCTCCTGCTCTCGTTCGGCGGTCCCGAAGGCCCGGACGACGTCGTCCCGTTCCTGGAGAACGTGACGCGGGGGCGCGGCATCCCCAAGGAACGGCTCAAGGAAGTCGGTCAGCACTACTTCCTTTTCGGCGGGATCAGTCCCATCAACGACCAGAACCGCGCCCTGCTCGACGCCCTCCACAAGGACTTCGCCGACCACGGCCTGGACCTGCCCGTCTACTGGGGCAACCGCAACTGGGCGCCCTACCTGACCGATACCCTGCGCGAGATGGTCGCCGACGGCCGACGCCGCGTCCTCGTCCTCACCACCAGCGCGTACGCCTCGTACTCGGGCTGCCGTCAGTACCGCGAGAACCTCGCCGAGTCCCTGGCCGCGCTCGAAGCCGAGGGCCTGGAGCTGCCGAAGATCGACAAACTGCGCCACTACTTCAACCACCCCGGCTTCGTCCGTCCCATGGTCGACGGCGTCCTGAAGTCCCTCGCCGAACTGCCCGAAGGCCTACGGGAGGGCGCGCACCTCGCCTTCACGACGCACTCCATCCCGGACGCGGCGGCCGACACCTCCGGGCCCGTGGAGGAGCACGGCGACGGCGGTGCCTACGTCAAGCAACACCTGGACGTGGCGCAGCTGATCGCCGACGTCGTGCGCGAGCAGACCGGCATCGAGCACCCCTGGCAGCTCGTCTACCAGTCGCGTTCCGGAGCCCCGCACATCCCGTGGCTGGAGCCGGACATCTGTGACCACCTGGAGGAGCTGCACGGCGCCGGCGTCCCGGCCGTCGTGATGGCGCCCATCGGGTTCGTCTCCGACCACATGGAGGTCCTGTACGACCTCGACACGGAGGCGAAGGCCAAGGCGGAGGAGCTGGGCCTGCCGGTGCGCCGCTCGGCCACCGTGGGCGCCGACCCGAGGTTCGCCGCGGCGATCCGCGACCTCGTCCTGGAGCGCGCCGCCACGGAAGGTGGCCGCCAGGTGACTCCCTGCGCCCTCGGCGCGCTGGGCGCGAGCCACGACCTGTGCCCGGTGGGCTGTTGTCCCGCCCGTGCCCCCAAGCCCGCCGCCGCGGGCGCCGACAGCCCGTACGCCTGAGGAGCCCCGTGCCCGAGCCCCTGCACACCGAACTGCTCCAACTCGCCCACGACGCCGCCCGGCGCGCCGGTGAGCTGCTGCGGGACGGACGCCCGGCGGACCTCGCGGTCGCCGCGACCAAGTCCAGCCCCATCGACATCGTCACCGAGATGGACATCGCCGCCGAGAAGCTGATCACGGACCTGATCTCCCAGCACCGCCCCGCCGACGGCTTCCTCGGCGAGGAGGGCGCCGCCTCGGAGGGCACCAGCGGAATCCGCTGGGTCATCGACCCGCTCGACGGCACGGTCAACTACCTGTACGGATTGCCGACCTGGGCCGTGTCCATCGCGGCCGAGCAGCACGGCGAGGCCGTCGTAGGAGTCGTCGCGGCACCGATGCGCGGCGAGACGTACAGCGCGGTGCGCGGCCGTGGCGCCCGGGCCACCGGCGCCTGGATCGGCGACCGCCGCCTCACCTGCCGCCCGTCGCCGCCGCTGGACCAGGCCCTGGTCTCGACAGGCTTCAACTACGTGGCCGAGGTAAAGGCCCACCAGGCCGACGTCGCCCAGCGGCTGATCCCGCTGCTGCGCGACATCCGGCGCTCCGGCTCCGCGGCGGTCGACCTGTGCGACGTCGCGACGGGGCGCCTCGACGGCTACTACGAGCGCGGACTCAACCCGTGGGACCTCGCGGCGGGCGAGCTGATCGCCCGGGAAGCGGGCGCGCTGACCGGTGGGCGCCCCGGAGAGCGCCCCGCACGCGATCTGGCGGTGGCAGCCTCACCGGGCGTCTTCGAGCCCCTCCAGCGGCTCCTGGAGGACTTCGGCGCCTGGCACGACTGAAGCACCTGGCGTTGACGGCGTGTACAACAGCGGCTGTCCCTGACGCCGCGTACAACAACGGAGCGGGGCCCCGGCACTGGATCGATACCGGGGCCCCGCTCTCGTACGAACTGATCAGACGCGCGTCGCGCCGACCTCCACACCGTGCTCGGCGGCGAGGCGGTGCAGGTCGTCCAGCTCGGCCTGCTCGACCTCCGCGAGGAAGTCGTCGCCTGTTTCGCGAGCCCGCGTCAGGTCGGACTCGGTCGCCCTTATGCGCTGCAGAAGTCCTGCGGTGAATGCGTCCATGCTGCGCCCCCTCGTCCTGGGTCGTGGGTCGGGTGGCACGGGGGTGTGCCGTTCGGAAGGGGCGATCACGTCTCCAGATGGGTGCCCAGCGCTGCCCAGGCTGGGCGGCGACGGTGCCGGACACCCACGCCCGCTCTGCGGAAGCGGTTGGACGTACCACAAGGTGGCTTGCCACATGCAGAGCGTGATCGCGGGGTGTAAAGCCGTCCTCCCCCCGCTCCCTTCCACGGAAACCTCAACCCAACGAGAAAATCTCGCATTCCCGGGCCCGCGGACCGGCTTCCCGGAGGCCCTCCCACCGTCTTACGGCCGGTTTATGGCCGAAAAGGGCAGGATGGAGCTCTCATCCATGACAGACCTGCCCGCGTGGTGCCCTGAAGCGCGCTACGCGGGTGGACACAGGAAGGACAAGCGACGTGCGCGTACTCGTCGTCGAGGACGAGCAACTGCTCGCCGATGCGGTGGCCACCGGACTGCGCCGGGAGGCCATGGCCGTCGACGTCGTGTACGACGGTGCGGCGGCCCTGGAGCGCATCGGCGTCAACGACTACGACGTGGTCGTCCTCGACCGCGACCTCCCCCTCGTGCACGGCGACGACGTCTGCCGCAAGATCGTCGAGCTCGGCATGCCCACGCGCGTGCTGATGCTCACCGCGTCCGGCGACGTCAGCGACCGCGTCGAGGGCCTGGAGATCGGCGCCGACGACTATCTCCCCAAGCCGTTCGCGTTCAGCGAGCTGACGGCACGCGTACGTGCCCTCGGGCGCCGTACGAGCGTGCCGCTGCCGCCCGTCCTGGAGCGCGCCGGGATCAAGCTCGACCCCAACCGCCGTGAGGTCTTCCGGGACGGCAAGGAGGTCCAGCTCGCGCCCAAGGAGTTCGCCGTCCTGGAGGTGCTGCTGCGCAGCGAGGGTGCCGTCGTCTCGGCGGAGCAGCTCCTGGAGAAGGCCTGGGACGAGAACACGGACCCGTTCACCAACGTCGTACGCGTCACGGTGATGACGCTGCGCCGCAAGCTCGGCGAGCCCCCCGTCATCGTCACCGTGCCCGGCTCCGGCTACCGGATCTGAGCGCGACCGTGGCCACGACTCCCGCGCCTCCCACGGCGCCTCCCAAGCCCACCTGGGAACCCAGGCCGGAACCCCCGTTCCCCTGGCTGCGCCCGACCATCCGGATACGGCTCACGCTGCTGTACGGAGGCATGTTCCTGATCGCCGGCATCATGCTGCTGTCGATCATCTATCTGCTCGCGGCGCAGGCGCTGAACACGGGCGCCGAGCCGCTCTTCAGGATCGCCGGCGGCACCGACATCAAGGTCACCAGCGACAACTGCCCCGCCGTCAACACGGGCCTGTCACTGTCCGCGTTCAACGACGCGATCAGCAACTGCATCGACCACCAGCGTCAGGCCGCCCTGGACAACCTGCTCAGCCGCTCGCTGCTCGCCCTGCTCGGCCTCGCCATCATCGCGTTCGCCTTCGGGTACGCGATGGCCGGACGGGTGCTCTCGCCGCTGGGCCGGATCACCCGCACCGCGCGCGCGGTCGCGGGCTCGGACCTGTCACGGCGGATCGAACTGGACGGTCCGGACGACGAGTTGAAGGAGCTGGCGGACACCTTCGACGACATGCTGGAGCGGCTGCAGCGAGCCTTCACCGCCCAGCAGCGGTTCGTCGGGAACGCCTCGCACGAACTGCGCACCCCGCTCGCGATCAACCGCACGCTCCTCGAGGTGCACCTCTCCGACCCCGGGGCGCCGACGGAACTGCAGCAGCTCGGCAAGACGCTGCTCGCCACGAACGAGCGCAGTGAGCAGCTCGTCGAGGGCCTGCTGCTCCTCGCCCGCAGCGACAACCAGATCGTGGAGCGCAAGCCGGTCGACCTCGCCGAGGTCGCCTCGCAGGCCGTCGACCAGGTGCACGCCGAGGCCGAGGCGAAGGGCGTGGAGATCCGCGGGGAGCGCGCCCCGGCGGTCGTCCAGGGCAATGGCGTACTGCTGGAGCGGATCGCGCTGAACCTCGTCCAGAACGCCGTGCGGTACAACGTGCCTGAGGAGGGCTGGGTCGAGGTCACGACGCGGGTCGAGCACGGTCAGGCGTTGCTGGTGGTGTCGAACACGGGGCCGGTGGTTCCCGCGTACGAGATCGACAATCTCTTCGAGCCCTTCCGGCGGCTGCGTACGGAGCGCACGGGCAGCGACAAGGGCGTGGGTCTCGGCCTGTCCATCGCCCGGTCGGTGGCCCGGGCCCACGGGGGGCATATCGTCGCTCAGCCGCGCGAAGGAGGCGGACTCGTGATGCGCGTCACCCTTCCGATCTGAGACCATGGCGCCGACACGCGACGATGTTCGCTTTGCGCGGAATTTTCTGGTCACCCGTCCGGGAGGCCCGTGTGTGATCGATCACAAGGGCAAATTTCCGGCCGTCTACTCACCGTGATCATGCAAGCTGTCGGAAAGCCGGGAAAATCCGGGTTTTCGGGGGTCGTGATCACGGGAAGTACACGGTGGGACGCCTTTGAAGTGCAGCCTTCGGACCGTGTACGGTCCGCATCGCCATCCAAGCCGATCACTCTTGAGGAGTCCGGTTGGGTGTCGATTGAGTAACAGACCTTGATGTGAGGCAAAATCTCCGCCTCGGGTCGGGCACAAGTCCGGCCTCTCACGCGTTACGTGCGCTGGAGACACCGCAGACACCCAGAGGGGGAGAGCGACATGGCAACGGATTACGACACCCCACGCAAGACCGACGACGACGTCGACTCGGACAGCCTTGAAGAACTCAAGGCTCGCCGGAACGACAAGTCGACTTCGTCTGTCGACGTAGACGAATTCGAGGCCGCAGAAGGCCTGGAGCTGCCCGGGGCCGACCTCTCGAACGAGGAGCTGGCTGTCCGGGTGCTGCCCAAGCAGCAGGACGAGTTCACCTGCATGAGCTGCTTCCTGGTGCACCACCGCAGCCAGCTGGCCCGCGAGAAGAACGGTCAGCCGATCTGCCGCGACTGCGACTGAGGCAGGGTCGGCCGTGACTGGCTCGACCCCTCCTTGGAAGCGCCGCTTCCCCTCCCGGGGAGCGGACGAAGGGCCGTCTGACGGCTCTGAAGGCGTGCGTGACGACGAGCGGGGCTCATCCGACCCAGGATCAGCCTCGCTCGAGCCGGCGCCCGTCACGGGCGGCCTCCCGGCCCCCATGGACGCTCCCGCGCCCGCCGCCAGGCGCCGCGCGGCGGTCGTCCGGGACGGGGTCAGGAAAGGCGTCCAGAAGGGCGGCAGCCGGGCCAGGGCGGGTTTGGCGCACCTCGCCGACCGGATCATCGAAAACGCCCCACGCATTCCCGTACGGGACCTCGCGACCCTCCGCAAGCAGTTCCCGGGCCTCGGCCCTGAACAGCTCGCGGACAAACTCGTCGCGGGCGCGGCCGCCGGCACCTCCACAGTGGGTGCCGGGATCGGCGCGGCCGCGATGCTGCCGGTGCCGCCCGCGATGCCCACGGAGCTGGCTGCCGAGATCACCGGCGTCGCCGCGATCGAGCTGAAGCTGATCGCCGAACTCTATGAGGTCTACGGCCTGCGCCCGCCGGGCAATCTCAAGCAGCGCAGTACCGCGTATCTGAACTCCTGGTCCAGTGAGCGCGGGATCGACGCGACGAAGCCGTCGACGGTCAACGCCGCACTGGGCGGCCAGATGAAGCGCGAGATGCGCCAGCAGATCATGAAGCGCACGGTCCGGGACCTGCCCAACCTGATGCCGTTCATGATCGGCGCGGCGGTCGGTGCGGTCATGAACCGCCGCGACACCAAACGCCTCGCGGCGCGGATTCGCAAGGACCTGCGGAAGGCGCAGGTGCCATGGGACGCCCTTCCCGAGCTGCCGCCGTTGGAGAAACCGGCGGATCCCCTGCGTATCGGGGAGATCCCCAAGGAGCTGGGGCGCTGAGCCCCTCGTCGGGAAGGGCTAGCCGGCCGTCGCGCGTGCCGCCTCCAGCGCCGCCGCCAGCCGTTCCGGCTCCCGTGTCGAGAGATACAGGTACGGCGTCGGGTCCGCCGGGTCCGTGACCTGGACGCGCAAACCCGTGGGGATGTAGGCGCGCAGGAGCATGAAGGCGCGGGGATCGGCCTTGTACGTGCGCCAGGCGCGCGCCTCCTCCAGGTCCATGATCTCGGCGTCGCCGAGGGCCGCGACCGGGATCTTGGCCTCCCCCGCGATCAGCGAGTCGCCGACGACACGGATGCGGATCGAGCCGTACGAGCTGGCCACGACCGCCGAGACCGCGGTGCCACCGACGAGGGCGCTCAGCAGCGGCAGGGTGCCGAAGGGCAGGAAGACCAGGGCCAGCGCGATCCCGACCAGCAGGCAGATCGCCCACCAGCTGCGGGGGGCGGTGAGGCGTTCTTCGTACGGCGAGGCGGGGAGCTGCATGAAACCAAGCTTGGCACGGTGCGAAGAGTCGGTGGACGCGCGGGTAAGGTCTGCGGCTGTGAGTGGTACTTCCGCAGGTCTGAAGCCTCCCGCCGACGCCGTCGCACCGGTGCGGCACCCCGACGCGCCCGCACCCGGCGAGCTCCTCGGGGCCCACTACGAACAGTGTTTCGGGTGTGGCGGTGAGCAGCCCCACGTACTGCATCTGGAGGCCCGCGCGGGCGAGGGGGTCCGGATCACGGCGGAGTTCACCGTGCGGCCCGTTCACCAGGGTGCCCCGGGGCTCGCGCACGGCGGCGTCCTCGCCACCGCGCTCGACGAGACGCTCGGCTCGCTGAACTGGCTGCTGCGCACGATCGCGGTGACGGGACGACTGGAGACCGACTTCCGCCGGCCCGTGCCCGTCGGCACGGTGCTGTATCTGGAGGCCGAGGTCACCGCGGTGGCCGGCCGGAAGATCTACTCCACCGCCACCGGGCGGATCGGCGGTCCCGACGGACCCGTCGCCGTGCGCGCCGACGCCCTCTTCATCGAGGTCAAGGTCGACCACTTCATCGACAACGGTCGCCCGGAGGAGATCCGTGCGGCCATGAACGACCCGGACCAGCTCCGGCGCTCCCGTGCCTTCGAGGTGAACCCGTGACCCGTAACCCCGTGAACGTGCTGATCCGGCGCGTCGACCCGGACGTCCCCCTTCCCGAGTACGCGCACCCCGGTGACGCGGGAGCCGATCTGCGCACCACCGCGGGCTGTGAGCTGCCGCCCGGTGAACGCGCCGTTCTGCCCACCGGGGTGTGCATCGCGCTGCCCGAGGGGTACGCGGCCTTCGTGCACCCACGTTCCGGGCTCGCCGCCCGCTGCGGTGTCGCCCTCGTGAATGCCCCGGGGACGGTGGATGCCGGGTACCGTGGGGAGATCAAGGTGATCGTGGTGAATCTCGACCCGCGCGAGTCCGTGCGGTTCGAGCGCTTCGACCGGATTGCTCAACTGGTCGTCCAGCAGGTCGAGAAGGTCCGCTTCGAGGAGGTCGCGGAGCTTCCCGACTCGGCGCGGGCCGCAGGGGGCTTCGGGTCCACCGGCGGTCATGCCGCCGTGGGCAGCACAACGGGTGGGAATCGATACGCTTCGGTCGTATCCGACCGGGAAGGACAGTGACGTGTTCGGACGTCGCAAGAAGGGCAGTGCCGCCGAGGACGCGGCGGGCGAGGCCGAGCAGGTCGTCGACGGCGTCGACACTGAGGCGGACGAGGCGGAGGAGCGGGAGCGCGTGAGGCTCGAGCCCGAGCCGCGCCCCGATGGACCCTGGGACGACTCCGAGGTCCGCGATCCGGCCGAGGGCCGGGTGGACCTGGGCGGCCTTTTCGTGCCCGGGGTCGATGGCATGGAGCTGCGGGTCGAGGTGGCCGGTGACGCGATCGTCGCGGCGACCGTGGTCCTCAAGGACAGCGCCGTCCAGCTGCAGGCCTTCGCCGCTCCCAAGCGCGAGGGCATCTGGGGCGAGGTGCGCGAGGAGATCGCCTCCGGAATCACCCAGCAGGGCGGTGTCATCGACGAGGTCGAGGGCCCGCTGGGCTGGGAGCTGCGGGCGCAGGTGCCGGTGCAGCTGCCGGACGGCACGGGCGGTTTCCAGGTCGTGCGGTTCGTCGGTGTGGACGGCCCCCGCTGGTTCCTGCGCGGAGTGATCTCCGGGCAGGGCGCGGTGCAGCCGCAGGCCGCGGGCCTGCTCGAACAGATCTTCAGGGACACGGTCGTCGTGCGCGGCGAGGGTCCGATGGCCCCCCGTGATCCGATCGTGCTGAAGCTGCCGGACGACGCGCAGATGGTCGCCGAGGGTGTCCAGCAGGACGACGAGAGCGGTTCGCGCTTCTCCGGTGGCATGGGGCAGTTGCAGCGCGGACCGGAGATCACCGAAGTCCGCTAGGCAGTTGACAGTTGGGCCGCATCCCGACGGGGTGCGGCCCTTTCCTGTGTGCAAGTTCTCGTACGTGAACGGCAGTTGAGCTGCGCGTCTTTCTTCAGGCCTTGACGGAAGTCTGGTCCGTACCTATGGTCACCGGCCAGTACGCGCGTTCAGCATCCCATGTGTCGTTCACATACGAGAACGGACTACTCCCGCATGCCCGACACCCCCACTCGGCACCGCCGCAGACGCCGTCCCGTCCTCCTCTCCATCGTCGCCGCCGCCGCGACCGCGGCCCTCGTGGGCGCCCTACTGGCCTGGCCCGGCGCCCACCGCGCGGACGCCGCGCCCTCCACCTTCGTGCACCCCGGAGTCACCGTCTCCAAGAGCCAGTTGGACTTCGCCCGCACCAAGGTCAACGCCGGCGCCCAGCCCTGGAAGGGCGCGTACGACCAGATGATGGCGAGCAAGTACGCCTCGCTGACCCGTACCGCGGCGCCCCGCGCGACCGTGGAGTGCGGCTCGTACTCCAACCCCAACTACGGCTGCACCGACGAGCGCGAGGACGCGATAGCCGCGTACACCGACGCCCTCGCCTGGTACATCACCCGCGACGACCGCTACGCGAAGAAGTCCATCGAATTGATGGACGCCTGGTCGGCGGTGCTCAAGGACCACACCAACAGCAACGCGCCCCTGCAGACCGGCTGGGCCGGCTCCTCCTGGCCCAAGGCCGCCGAGCTCATCAAGTACACGTACACCGGCACGTGGGCCAACTCCGGCCGTTTCGCGACCATGCTGCGTGACGTCTACCTCCCCGAGATCATCAACGGCTCCAACTCCAACGGCAATTGGGAGCTGTCGATGATGGAGGCGGCCGTCGGCATCTCCGTCTTCCTCGAGGACAAGACGTCGTACGACAAGGCCATGGCGAAGTTCCGGACGCGTACGGCCGCGTACATCTACCTCTCCTCCGACGGCTCCGTGCCGAAGACCGTGCCCAGCCAGAACCTCGACACCACCGCGAAGATCGTCAGCTACTGGCAGGGACAGTCCACCTTCGTCACCGGACTCACCCAGGAGACCTGCCGCGACTTCACGCACACCGGGTACGGCATCTCCGCCATCTCGCACGTCGCGGAGACCAGCCGGATCCAGGGCACGGATCTGTACGGCACCGACGTCGGAGAGCGGCTGCGGCAGGCGCTCGGCTTCCAGTCCAAGTACCAGCTGGGCGAGGCGGTGCCGAGCTGGCTGTGCGGCGGCTCCCTGGCCCTCGGGCTCGGTCCGGTCACCGAGGTCGGCTACAACGCCCTGCACAACCGCCTTGGCATCGCGATGACCAACACCCAGAAGCTGACCGAGCTGAACCGCCCGGCCGGCAGCAACAACCTGTTCGTGGCGTGGGAGACGCTGACCCACGGGGACAACCCGAGCTGACCGGCACCCGCCACCTCATCGGCCACGGATACGCCACCGCCCAGAACGAGGACGCCGAACACCTTGGCCAACGCCACGACGGCTT